>JAUZRN010000053.1 GCA_030950375.1 Rhodothermus sp.
CTACGAAGGGCCCAACTTTCTGGCGATTCACCCTGATGAATGTATCGACTGTAATGCCTGCGTGCCTACCTGTCCGGTTGAGGCCATCTATCCGGACGACGAGGTGCCAGAGGAGTGGCAACACTACATTGAATGGAATCGATACCTGGCCGTGCAGTGGCAGGCGCAGGGCTTCAACATCCTCCAGAAAAAAGAGCCACTGCCCGATGCTGAAAAATGGCGTAACCGGCCCAAGTCGGAAAAGGATCTTCTGACCTGGGACGTATCGGAGGTGTCGTAAGATGTCTGGCTGGTATCTGTTTTCCGTCTGGCTGCATATCCTGGCGGCCACGATCTGGATCGGTTCCATGATTTTTCTGGGAGTGGTTGTGGTGCCGTTGCTGCGTCGTCCGGAGTTTGGGTCGGTACGGACGGCCATGCTCTATCAACTTGGCCTGCGCTTTCGATGGATGGGCTGGGCAGTATTGCTCCTGCTGGTCGTAACGGGCATTGTCAACATCGGTTATCGGGGATATGATTGGGCCGACTTCTGGTCCGGAAGGCTCTGGCAGGGACCGTGGGGCCGCACGCTGGCCTGGAAACTGGTGCTGGTGCTGCTTGTGATGGGCATCAGCGCGGTCCACGACTTTTACCTGGGACCGCGTACCATGCAATTGCTGGAGCGCAGCGAGGCCTCGGCCGAGCACCTGCGGCGCATGGCCAGCTATCTGGGACGCCTGATGACGTTGCTATCGCTGGCCATCCTGGCGCTGGCCGTGTTGCTGGTGCGTGGTGGATAACGGGCAAACAAAACGGAAAGAAACAATGGAACCCTTCATTTTGAAAGCTACCGAATGGGTACAGTGCAACCGTCATCGGTTACGTCCGGTGTTGCTGACGCAGAATGAGCGTCTGAAGGTGCAGCTTGTGTGCTTTGAACCTGGACAGCAACTACCAGTGCATACGCCGGATGTGGATCTGGTGCTGACCGTGCTGGAAGGTCACGGGGTGGTCATTGCGGGAGAAAAAGAAGGGGTGGTTGGACCAGGATCGGTGGTTTTTGTCCCTGCCAATGTTGCCCGGAGTATCCGGGCCCATACGCGCCTGGTAGCGCTGGCAGTGGTTGCGCCACCCACGGTTGCCGACTCCGAGGAGATAGCAGCAGCGCTGGCTGGAGAATCGGACTAAATCGTTTATTGTAGAATTACGATGAAAGATTCGTCTCAAATAGATTGATGAACCGCTGACGGCGGGCAACGGCCTTCAGGGATCTGTGGACTGGCGCTGACCATGGAGTCGGCAGAAAGAAGCGCAGCGCTGAATCTGTGGTAACAAACTATGGCTTCAAGCAAGGCATTATGGTGCTGGTTTTCGGGCATAGTCTGGTTCGTTGTTACGGGGGGCCGTAAAGCCCCGTGAGTATCTGTTCCACTTGGTCGGGGAGGTCCGATGAAATGGCGCTTTCCACTGCTGGCGCTTGGTATGGTGGCACTGCTTGCGGGGCTGGCCGCCGGCCTGGAGCGGCTGGGGTGGCAGCTCGGCGTACGGGACACATGGGCGCTCCGACACGGGCCGCTTATGGTAGCTGGTTTCTTCGGGACGCTGATCAGCCTGGAGCGGGCGGTCGCGCTGGGGCGACGCAATGCCTGTGTGGTACCGGCATTTTTCGGTGGAGGCGCGTTGCTGACGTTGGTCGGCTGTCGGTTGGCCGGAATGGTTCTGATGACCCTGGGAAGCCTGGGACTGGTGGGTATCTTTGCCGTGGCGTTACGTCTGCAGTGGAGTTCATTCCTGCTGGTGATGGCGGCTGGAGCCGTAGCACTACTGATCGGAAGTGCGGTCTGGTTGTTTGGCCAGCCGGTACCTGTGGTGGTGCTCTGGTGGATGGCGTTTCTGGTGCTGACGATTGCCGGTGAGCGTTTTGAACTCAGCCGCATGCTGCTGCACGGGGCTCGGGTTGCGCGCCAGTTTCTGGGCATTGTCGGGTTGCTCGGGCTGGGGCTTCTGCTGACGTTCGTTCGGGCATCGTGGGCCTGGCACGTGACAGGGGGCGCACTGATTTTGCTGGCGTTCTGGCTGCTACGCTACGATGTCGCCCGACACACAGTGGGCCAAGCGGGCCTGACGCGTTTTATCGCCTGGTGTCTGCTGCTGGGATACGGCTGGCTGATGGTAGGGGGACTGGTGATGCTTGTTCAGGGCCGGCTGGTAGCCGGGCCGTGGTACGACGCCGCGCTGCACGCAGTGCTGGTGGGCTTTGTTTTCAGCATGGTTTTTGGGCATGCCCCCATCATTTTCCCTTCGGTGCTGGGCGTGCCGGTGGCCTATCGGCCATTCTTTTACGGACATCTGGCGTTGCTGCATGTGGCGCTGGCAGGGCGAATTGCCGGGGATGTAGTTGGGCTGGAGCCACTCCGCCGGTGGGGCGGCCTGCTCAATGCAGTTGCCATTCTCCTGTTTCTGGCTGTGACGGTGGTGACGACCCGGGTGGAGCAGCGACGCCTGCGTATGCAAACCTTTGAGGAAGCATAATGCCTGATCTGGCGCGGTGGTACATCAGGACGGCGTTGGTATATCTGGCGTTGGCCCTGCTGCTGGGGGTGGTGCTCGTATGGCCTGCTGAAGGTGGCGCACTATTCTGGCAGGGGTTGCTCTGGCCGGCATGGATGCATCTGCTGACGGTAGGCTGGCTGACGCAGCTCATTTTTGGGGTGGCCTTCTGGCTGTTTCCACGACATTCACGGACGCATCCCTACGGCAAGCAGGTCCTGGCCTATGTGGCCTATCCGCTGCTCAATGCAGGTATGCTGCTGCGGTTGGTGGCCGAGCCGGCCGTTGCCTGGACGGCCGCACCGCTTTGGCGAGGATTGCTTGTGCTGTCGGCGCTGCTGCAATGGGCAGCCGGTGTCCTGATGGCCGGTTACCTGTGGACCCGGGTCAAACGTCGTTAAGGGAATGCCGTCTGCAAGCTACTGGCTGATTCGCCTGTCGCTCGTGCACCTGCTGCTGGGCTTTACGGCCGGAGCCTGGCTGCTGGTACACAAGGCCGGCTGGCTGCCGGCTCTGCCTGGCCTGCTGGCAGTACACGTTGAGCTGGTGCTGCTGGGTTTCATGGTGCTGTTTGCTGTCTCTGTGGCCTGGTGGATGCTGCCCCGCGCTGGTGGCAAGCGTCCGCCGGATCGTGAGGCCTGGATAGCCGGCGCACTCCTGGCGGCTGGCGTGTGGCTGGTAGGGCTCGGAGCGCTGGGTGCTGCACGGGCATTGCAGGTGACTGGTCGCTTGCTTGAGCTGATCGCCATTGTGACCTGGGCACGATTGCTCTGGCCGCGCATTCTGGTTGCCAACCGACGATCCATGTGAGCCGGGATGATGGCACCTGTCTCATCGCCCTGGACGGACGACAGATAGACCACGTCGTGGTGCCATCCGGTACCACCGGTCCGTTTCATGAGGTCGGTCTTGCTTTTGCTGCCCGTGCGTTGTGTTTTTTGAGGCGCATGATTTCAAGTGGTGCGTGTCGAAAGAATGGCCCGGCCAGCACGCGGACCAGGGCGGCGCGTCGGGTACTGCCGCCGGTATGGAATCCGCGAGTGATGGGCGGCGTTGTAGGCTCAGCACCTTTTTGCCGATGCCTGTAGAGTATGGCAGGACTTGTTACGGCGGTGGTCATCAACTACCAGACGCCTGAGTTGCTGGAGGTGGCGGTTCGCTCCTTCCGGCAGTACTATCCGGACGTCTCGCTGCTGATCATGGATAACGGCTCACGGGATCATTCCCGACAGGTTATTGAACAGTTGCTGGCCGAAGGGAAAGGAAACGTACAGGCGTGCTGGCTCCCCGAAAACCTTTATCACGGTCCGGCGATGCACCGGGCTATGGCGATGGTTTCGACGCCTTACGTGTACTTCTTCGACAGCGATACGGAAACGCGGCGGGGGGGCTTTCTGGAGCCTATGGTTGCAGCACTGGAGGCTGATCCTCTGGCCTACGGAGCCGGTCGCATCGTCGAGGTCGATCGGCGTCGAGGATTTCGGAAGTCGGGCGGAATGCCGGTGCTGGCCACGCCGTATATGCTACTGCGGCGCACTTTTTATTTCCGGCTGCCGCCATTCATTCATCATGGCCTGCCTACAATTCAGAACTTTCGGGCAGCCGAACAGCTTGGCTATCGACTGATTTCATTTCCTATCGAAACGTATGTGCACCACCTGGGGCGCGGTACGGCCGGGCGCTACGGCTACGGTCTGGGTTGGCGCAGCCGCCTGGAATACCTGCTGTACCGGCTGGGACTTTAAGACTGATCTGCCATTGCTCAAGTACTTCGGCACGTCCTTGCGCGATGACGGTGGCTGTTGAGCACCTGGCAAACTGCTTTTACGATTCCGTGATGAATTCACTCCAGATGCTTATGGCGCGCACGCGGGATACGTCCGGCCTGGCCAAGGTTTCTGCATGGCAATACCTCTACGTAACCCAGCAGATGTCGGAGTAGCTGATTCCCTGCAACCCCGGGCGTCACAGAACAAAGCCATCTCAGGGAGGCTTATGGTCAGGATGCCGAATTGGACGGGGCGTCCTTTCCGCCGAGCGGGACGTGCTACCGTTTGCGTATGTAAGGGTTGATTGTGGAATGAAAATAACAAAGCCGCCCTCGCGGGTGCGGCTTTATAGTCGGGGCGGCCGGATTTGAACCGGCGACCTCTTCGTCCCGAACGAAGCGCGCTACCGGGCTGCGCTACGCCCCGAATTGCGAAGGCCAAATATACACTGAAAACGGTTGGAGTTCCAGTTCTACGCACGCAGCTGGTGGGAGTTCAAGGTTAATTAATTGCTGTCGCTCCCGAATTCTGAATACATGGCTGCAATCAGGTCTGCGTAGTGCGTTTCGATCTGACGGCGTCGGGGTTTCAGTGTGGGAGTGAGCAGCCCGTTTTCGATGGTAAATGGCTCGTGGAGTAATCGGAAAGCCCGGATGCGTTCGTGTGCCGGCGCGTGGCGGTTATAGCGACGCAGGCTTTGCTCGAACAGCGCCTGAATATCGGGATGATTGAGCAGGGCTTCGTCGGTTTCAACTTGCAGGTCATGTGCTTGTGCGTACTGGCGCAGGACCTCAAAGTCGGGCACAATCAGCGCAGTTAGAAATTCTCGACCCTCTCCGATGACGACGATCTGATCGATCCAGGGCTCCCGGCTGAGTTGTTCTTCGATGGGACCTGGATAAATGTTTTTGCCGCCCCGGGAGACGATCATATGCTTGATGCGGTCGGTAATGACCAGATAGCCCTGATCAAAACGACCTACGTCGCCTGTGTGGAACCAGCCTTCGGCATCGAATACTTCCCGGGTGGCTTCTTCGTTATTCCAGTAGCCCTTCATTACATTGGGGCCTTTGACGAGGATTTCGCCTTCTTCTGTGGTCAGATCGCTGGGATAGTCGTCGCCAGAGAGCTGGCCAATGATCTTGCCGTCCGTCAAGCGTTGAATGGCGATTGTAACGCCCGGGATTACCCAGCCTACGGTTCCAAAGCGGGGGCGATCCATGGGATTGACAGCCAGTACGGGAGCCGTTTCCGTCAGCCCGTAGCCTTCGATGATCGTAAGGCCAATGGCCTGGAAAAATTCGCCGATATGCTTGGGCAGGGCAGCTCCGCCTGAAACGGCAAAACGTACGCGGCCGCCCAGGCGATCGTGTAGTTTCTGAAAAACCAGGCGGTGGGCGATCCGGTGTTGCATTTGCAGGAGCGGGCTGGGTTTATGGCCTGCCTGGCGGCATGCGGCCATTTGGCGGCCTACGGAAACGGCCCAGTGGAAGATTTTGCGTCGGAGCGGCGAACTCTTTTCGACGGATTTGTGGATGGCATTGTAAACGCGCTCGAAGAGGCGAGGTACCGAAATCATCACGGTAGGCCGTACTTCGAGCAGATTCTGGCTCAGGGCTTCGATGCTTTCAGCGTAGGAGATGCGGGCGCCGCAGGCCAGTACGGCGGTATAGCCGGCTGTTCGTTCGAACGAATGACACAGCGGCAGAAACGATATATGATGATCCTGGGGGCCAAAGTCTACGCGATGCAGGGACGCGAGCACATTGGCGCAGAAGTTACGATGGGTGAGCATGACGCCTTTGGGGAGGCCGGTGGTGCCACTGGTATAGATGAGCGCGCTCAGATCGTCAGGTTGTACCTGTTTGGCCAGCTTCGACAGTTCGGCCGCGTGTTCGGTCCAGTAGGCAGCGCCTTCGGCCAGCACGTCGTCCCAGGCCCGCACGTAGGAGGGGTGGTCCTTACGCATGGTGCTCAACGTGATGATTTCCTGCAGCTCCGGACAGTCGTCAAAGATGGCTTCGGCTTTGCGGAGCTGTACGGCTGAAGAGACCACCAGCACGCGGGCTCCGGCATCCTTTACGATATAGCCTACCTGTGAAGCAGGGAGAGAGGTGTAAAGGGCTACATTGACGCCACCCAGAATCTGCGTGGCCAGATCGGTAATCACCCATTCCGGACGGTTTTCCGATAGGATGGCCACGCGGTCACCTGGTCGTACGCCCTGTTTGTACAGATAACCGGCCAGCGCATGGACGTGCTGTTCCAGTTCCTCCCAGGTGATGTCGACCCAGGTTTTCGTGCGCTTGTCCTTATAGCGCAGCACCGGGCGTTGCTGGCCGCGGAAATGATCCCACAGTCGGTAAAAGAGCTGTGGGATCGTTTCAAAAGCTACGAGGGCGGGCATAGCGCTTGGGTTTTAGTGCGTGTTTACAAACTTACAGGTTAGCGAGTGTAAAAACAATTCAGGCGTCGATGCCGACGGCCGCTTGAACGGAGTCAAAGCCATCCTGTTCAAGGAGCCGTACGAGGTGCTGCTTGATGCGGCGTACAAGGCCGGGGCCTTCGTAGACAAGACCGGTGTAGAGCTGAACCAGGGAAGCACCGGCGCGAATGCGTGCATAGGCTTCTTCGGCCGAATCGATCCCTCCCACGCTGATCAGAGGCAGTTGTCCGTCGGTGAGGCGATACAGGTAAAAGAGCAGGCAGCGAGCCCGCGTGGCCAGCGGACGCCCACTCAGCCCGCCCGGGCCAATGCGTGTCAGCACGTTCGGATCGGTGCGCAAATCCGCGCGGTCGGGAGCCGTATTGGTCGCCACAAAACCAGCGATGCCATGTGTGCGGGCAATGGCGACGATTTCTTCGAGCCGGCTGTCAAAGACAGTGCGGTTGGAAGGTGGGGGGGACAGCTTGAGCAGTATGGGGACCGACAGGTTCAGCGTCCGCCGTACGGCAAAGATGGCCTGCAGCAGCGTGTCGAGCGCTTTCGGGTCCTCAAAGGTTTTGCCTTCAGCCGTGTTGGGACAGGAGATATTTAGCGTCACATAGTCGGCCAGCGGTGCCAGACGTTGAAAGCTTTCGCAGAAGTCGGCGATAGCAGCTTCGCCACAAATGCCGGGATCATGGGTTTTGGCCAGATTAATGCCCAGGGGCCGCCGGCGGTGAAGACGTTGCAGGCGTTGCGCTACACGTTCAGCCCCTTCATTGTTCAGCCCCATGCGATTGATTAAAGCGCGGTCTGCAGGTAATCGAAACAGCCGAGGGCGTGGATTTCCCGCGCAGGGGCGGGCACTGACCGACCCTACCTCCGTAAATCCGAAGCCAAAGGCTTCCCAGAGGCGTACCAGACGACCATTTTTATCCAGACCGGCTGCCAGTCCTACCGGATTCGGAAAGGTAAGTGTCCAGCAGGACACCGTTAATGCGGGATGTTCGTACGTGAAGAAGGGAGATAGCAGCCCGGAGGCCATTGGCTGAACCAGACGAGCCACACCCAGTGTCAGCCGGTGGGCACGCTCAGCTTCCAGGGAAAACAGTAGCGGACGGAACAAGCGATACATGGCAAACGTGGGCAGAGATCAGCCTTCAAAAACCGAAAACGCGTGCAGGATCCCCGAAGCTGGATAAACGCGCTTTTTGCGTATTTTTTCGTTTACATTCCATAATAACCTATGAAGTTACCCCTTTTTCTGGTTGACGCGTTTGCTGAACGACCTTTCACGGGTAATCCGGCCGCGGTATGCTTGCTGGACCGCCCGCGCTCGGAAAGCTGGATGCAGGCGGTGGCGGCCGAAATGAACTGGTCTGAGACAGCCTTTTTATTGCCGAAAGGTGAAGGGTTCGCCCTTCGATGGTTTACACCCGTTCAGGAAGTTGAACTTTGCGGTCATGCGACGCTGGCCAGCGCGCATGTGCTGTGGGAGATTGAATGTCTGGAGCCTGACGAACCAGCGGTCTTTTTCACGAAAAGTGGACGCCTGAAGGCCTGGAAAACAAAGGATGGTACGATCTGGATGGACTTTCCGGCCGAGCCACCTGTGGCCTGTGAGCCGCCTCTTGCGTTGCTCCAGGGGTTACAATCGGTGCCCATTCGGTATGTGGGACGCAACCGGATGGATTACCTGGTGTTGCTGGACCGAGAAGCTACTGTGCGCAGGTTAAAACCCGACCTGGAGCGTCTGCAGCAATTGGATATGCGGGGGTTGATCGTGACAGCACCGGCCGAAGAGGTATCGGCCGACTTCGTCTCTCGCTTTTTTGCCCCACGCGTGGGAGTGCCCGAAGATCCGGTTACCGGTTCGGCGCATTGTTGCCTGGGTCCGTTCTGGGCCGAGCGGTTAGGACGTACGCGTCTGTGCGGATTTCAGGTGTCGCCACGGGGTGGCCGCATTGAAGTGGAGGCGCGTGGGAGTCGGGTGCATCTGGGTGGCCGTGCTGTTACGGTGCTGCAGGGCAAGCTGCGGGCGGGGTAGGTTACCACCCTGGCACGAGCTGGGCACCCAGATGCCATCCTTTGTAGGGGCGCTGGAATGGATAAACGTAGAACAATTCCAGCACCATAGCCCCCAGAATGTTGAAGCGCGTCGAGATGCCCGTGCTGAAAACCGGCACGCGGTCCCCTGTGTCGCGCTTGAACTCCAACTTGGGCAGGTCGCCTTTCGACCAGGCAACTCCTGCATCGGCGAAGAAGGATAGCTCAGTAGGCAGATAGGGGAAGTTGAACAGCCCGAAACGTTCGGTGCCGAACAGCGGAATGCGTAGCTCTGCGCTGGCTACTGCAACGTGTGTGCCCACCAGTCGTGCTACTTCAGCACAGAGGTTACTGTCGGCAGTGGAAGGGGTGCATTCGTCCGGTTCCAGCGAATAGAAGCTGTAGCCGCGCACAAATGTCAGCGTACTACCATATCCCAGGTATTCCTGGGCGAAAGAAAGCCGGTCCGTTCTCTGGGGTTGCGCGCCATAGTTGCCCACGTGGGTCAGGCGTACGGCGAAGGTGAGCGGACGGAAGAAGAAGTACTTTCGACCGTCAATCAGCACCTGCACAAAGCGTTCGGTGCCCACCAGCGGGGCTACCTGGAGCCGATAGCGTGTGCCACGTACCGGTGAGGTGAAGCCAAAGAATGAAAAGTCGCCCACAAAAGCCCCGGAAGCCTGGAAAAAGTAGATAGGAGCTGGTGCTGGAAGGTTCTGGGTGGCACGCCGGTAGCCGGCTCCGTAGAGATAGTAAATTTCGGCGTCGTAATCGAAGCCATAGCGCTGGAAGCCCAGTGTTAGTTCAATACGCTGGGTGGTGTTGAGGGGATAGTATCCCAGGAGGGAGGCCTCATTGATATAGATTCGCTGCAGCAGTTGGATGTAGCAGGGTACCTGTAGTCCCGTAGCTGGGTCCTGACAGACTGGGTCCAGATAGGCATAGCCGAACAGAAGAGGAATATGGCTGGCCATCAGGCCGTAGTTCAGCCGGCCTCCCTGATTGATATAGACCACCTGACCGCCAATGTCTTTAAAGGTACCATTGGCCTGTGCCACAATGGCCAGTTGCTGATCGCCCAGCATATCGCTGAAGAAGAAAGCCACCCCACCGGCTATCAGGGTCCCGAATGGACCGCCTACCGTGGCTCCAAACGTCGGGGGCGCGATATAGTCAAGCTGGAGGCGCCGGCGATAGGGTTGCGGTCGCAGCGCCAACTCGTCTGGTAGGCCGGTCAGCGGATCGTTCAGGTAGCTGCTGACCAGTCCCTGCGTGGGGGGTTGCAGGGGGGGCAGCACACCAGCCGAAGCGATGCCGACGTCGGTGCCAGGCTCGACCAGCTCACCCTCCAGTTCCTTGGGTTCCAGGGAGAAGACCAGATATTTGTTATCGGTAAAGACGGAAAACATCATGCGGCCGTTCTGGGCGGCCACGCTCATGGCGGGTGAGATACTCGTGATGCCGCTGACGCCGGTTTGCAACTTCGTGAGGCGATAGACGGCGCCCGTGTTCAGGTCCATTCGGTAGATGTCTTTGAAGCCATCGTGATTGGAAATGAAATACAGGCTGCGGCCGTCGGGTGAAAACTGTGGGTTAATCTGTTGTCCGTGCCGGAAGGGGCGAAGCACCCGTACGTTGCCGGTTTCCAGGTCCAGCAGGGCTAGCCGCTCGTGTCCGTAGCGCAGGATTTCGAAGTCGGTGCCGTCCGGCCCACGATCCGACACGAAAGCAAGGGTGCGGCCGTCGGGAGACCAGGCCGGTTGTAGATCGGCATAGCGGTCATCGGTGAGCTTCCGGACTTGGTTCGTTTCCAGGTCCAGCAGATACAGATCGCTGATGCCACCGGAAAGTCCCGAAAAGGCGATGGTTCGGCCGTCGGGGGACCAGGCCAGGTTATGAATGGCGCCAATGCCTTCGACCGCGATGCGCCGCTCCAGCTTGCCTTTGCGTAGGTTCCAGATAGCGATTTCGTTATTGCCGCGTGCGAACGTGATAAAGGCAAAGCGCTGGCCATCCGGCGACCAGGAGCCCGAGGAATTGATGAAGCGGATGGCATCGAAGTGAGGATCACTGGCGCTGCTGCTCAGGCGACGAAGCACACGGCCTGTTTCAGCATCGGCGACAAACAGGTCGATCGTAAACAGATCGCGTTCCGAGAGAAACGCTACGTAGCGTCCGTCCGGACTGAGCGCGGGGGCCAGGTTGATTTCGCCCGCGTCGATGTCGGGAGCCAGTACTTTACGGCCCGCTTTTTCAGGTGGCGTGCGGCCTTCCAGCAGGGGGAGGTAGGTGTTTTTGATAGCCTGGATCCATTCGCGCGAGAGAGAGTCGGGCGTGATCCCCAGCGTGATGGCAATCGCCGTATCGACCCCCACGATGCCTCCCAGTTTGTACAGCTCCGTAACGGCCTGGTCACCGTATTTGCCCCCAATGTAGGCCAGGTAGGCCTGTCCGTAGCGGTAGGGGAAATAGCGCAGGTTACGAGTGAGCTGCTGAATGGTGGGGAGATCGTCCCGCAGTGCCGCATCGCGCAACCACATGGCGGTATGCGGATCGTGGCGGCCCACCGACAGGTATTCGGCCATTCCCTCCACCAGCCACAGTGGCAGCAAGGCCAGATTAAAGCGACTCAGGCTGTCGGAGCGGTTCAGGGCAATGTCGTACTGGAAAGAGTGGACCAGCTCGTGGCCAAGTACGTGGTCGTTTTCTCGATAGATGCCCGTAAAGGGCATGATCACCCGTTCTTTGATGGCTTCGGTTACCCCGCCGGTCCCCTCGCCGATTGCGCCGCTAATGGCATTGGTCTGATGAAAATCGGCGTCGTCTGCATAAAAGAGAATGGGCTTACGCTCGCCGAACTCATGCAGAAATGTACGGCTATGGCGCTGATACCAGCGTTCGGCCATTCGGGCCGCATCCCGCACCACAATTTCTTCCTCCGGGTAATAATAAATCTCAAAGTGCGGCGTGCGCAGCACGTGCCAGTTAAAGGATTCGTACTGCACCTTATTGCGGCCGAAATATTGAGCCCAGGCAGAAAGACTCCAGCCCGTTAGCAGGAGTAGCAGGCCGGCGGTTCGACAGGCACGCATGATCCTTCTCTGGTCTTGGCGGGATACGAATTAAGCGGTGAAGCTCGCGCATGCTTCTTCTGTCCAAACGAAGGAGCATGCATTCGGTTCTGCAAGACTCCATTGTATTTTTACATACAACAAAAGGCACGCCATGATGGTAGTTCGGGCCGGGGTGCAGGTGCTGTCGCTTGCGTTGAACAATCTCCTGTTGCAGGGATGGAACAGGCATGGTGGGCAGACCTTGAAAGGATGAATTAATCCCGGGCATCATGGGAGACTATCGGGTTCGGGCAAAGATTTTTGTCAGCACCATCGGGTTGCTGCTGGGGTTGCTGCTGTTGCGGTTGGCCCAGATGCAGCTCTGGCAGAATGAGCTGTATGTGGGGGAGTCGCGCAGCAATGCGGTGCGCGAACAGCGTGTGATGCCAGCTCGCGGTGCGATCTATGATCGCAACGGTGTGCTACTGGTCGACAATGCCCCGGCCTATTCGCTCCTTATTACGCCTCGCTACTTTGATCCGCGCAATATCCCGTTGCTTGCCCGGTTGCTGGAAGTGCCCGACTCGGTCGTGGCCAACCGCCTGGCACAGGCGCGTGCCTGGAGCGCTTATCGACCCAGCCGGGTGTTTACCAATCTGCCGTTTGAGACTTTCAGCCGGGTTGTTGAAAACCTGTACCGTCTGCCCGGTGTCCAGTATGAAATTGACCAGCGCCGTCGCTATCACACGCCGGCACGTGCCGCGCATGCGCTGGGGTATGTGCGGGAGATTACGCGCGCGGAGCTGGAGCAGCTTCGGGAGGCGGGCTATACCCTGGGCGATCGCATTGGTAAGGCCGGTCTGGAGAAGTTCTACGAAACGGCGCTGCGTGGGGTGCCGGGACGCGCCTTTAAACTGGTCAACATCCATGGCCAGGAAATCAAACCTTACCGCGACGGCGCTGAAGATGTGCCTCCCCTCAGTGGTTATGATCTGCATCTTGGACTGGATTATCGCGTACAGGCGTTGGCCGAATCGCTTTTTGTAGGCAAGCGCGGGGCGGCCGTAGCTCTTGATCCGAATAATGGTGAGATTATTGCTCTGGTGAGCATGCCGGACTTCGATCCGGAGTTGCTCTCAGGCTCCATTAACCCGGAAACCTGGCGATATCTAACCACAAGTCCAGAAAAGCCTTTGTTTAACCGGGCGACAATGAGCGGAGTCCCGCCGGGTTCGACCTGGAAGCCGTTCATGGCGCTGGTCGGGTTACAGGAGGGGGTCATTACGGCACGCAGCACGATTTACTGTCCGGGCGGTTACCTGCTGGGCAACCGGCTTTTCCGTTGTCATGGAGGCGCGCACGGATCACTCGACGTGCGCGAGGCGATCCGACTTTCCTGCAACACCTTTTTCTTCACGGTCATGATGCGTCTCGACGTGAACACGCTCCATCGCTGGGCTAACCGCTTTGGATTTGGCCGCGTGATTCCTATGGATATTGCCGAACAGCATCCGGGACTGATTCCCGACTCGTCCTACTACGATCGTCGCTATCCGAATGGCTGGACAGCCGGCTACACGATCAACCTGGGCATCGGACAGGGCGACATGACCGTTACGCCCATGCAGCTGGCGCGCTACGTGGCAGCTATCGCCAACGGTGGCACGCTATATCCCCCGCACCTGGTGCGCGAACTGGTGCATCCAGAAACCGGCGAGGTGTTAAAGCCGCAGCTTCCCCCACCCGAGCGCATCCCTATCCGGCCAGCATATTTTCAAGTAGTGCGTGAGGGGATGCGGCGGGTGATGGAAGAGGGTACAGCCCGGTGGGTGCGGATTCCGGGTATTCCCAGCGGAGGCAAAACCGGTACGGCCCAGGCGCCCGGCGGACGGAAGGATCATTCACTCTTTATCATGTTTGCCCCCTATGACACCCCCCGGATTGCCATTGCGGTGCTGGTAGAAAATGCTGGCTTCGGAGCTACGGTGGCTGCACCGATCGCCAGCCTGATGGCCGAACTGTACCTGACCGGTAAGGTGGCGACAACACCGCAGCGTCGCTACATGCTTGAGCACGTGTTGCGCCAGCGAAGTCAAGCCCTGGAGGAGGCTGCTATCACACAGGCTTCCGTGCAATAGCGCCATGTGGCCCTTTGCCCGCAAACCGGATTTTTGGCTAATGCTGCTCTGGGCCTTGCTGGTAGCAGCAGGATTGGTAGCGCTTTACAGTACGACGCATGGCCCGGCTGCTGCATTTCTGCCCCAGAGTGTTCGGGACAATTTCGTACGGCAGCTGCTCTGGGCCAGCCTGTCGCTGATGACGTTAGGAGTCGTACTGCTCCTGCCTGTTCGCTTTTTTCAGAACATGGCTTATCTGATTTACGGGATCACCGTAATGCTGCTGCTGCTTACCCTGGCGGTCGGGCGTGAAATTCATGGTGCCAAAGCCTGGCTTTACGTAGGTCCTATCGGCTTTCAGACCTCCGAGCTGGCCAAAGTGGGCACCGTACTCGCGGTAGCACGCCTGCTTTCTGTCCGCCAGGCTCGTATCGACACGGTACGCTATGCAATGGGTGCGGTGGCACTTATTCTGGTGCCGGCCACCATTATCATCTTGCAGAACGACATGGGATCGGCGCTGGTCTTTCTGGCGCTGGTGCCAGTGATGCTCTTCTGGAGTGGGCTGCCGGTAGCGACGGTGCTATTGGTGATCTCGCCCGCTGTGGCCGGCTACCTGACGCTTGTGTACTGGCCCGCGGCCGTCGCCTTGGCTGTACTTTTCACCCTGGGCCTTTACTGGCACACCCGCGAAGCCTACATGGGAGCGCTTGCCGCGCTGTTTACCGGTGGGACAGTGGCAGCTGCACCTTTGGCGCTGACCTATGTGCTCAAGCCCTATCAACTTGCCCGTGTGCTTTCGTTCACGAATCCCGAGGCCGAAGTCTATCGCCAGACGTACGGTTTTCATCTGGTGCAGTCGAAAGCAGCTATCGGATCGGGCGGCCTGTTTGGCAAAGGCTTTATGCAGGGCACGCAGACACAGGGGGCCTATGTGCCGGAGCAGTCTACAGACTTCATCTTTAGTGTGATCGGAGAGGAATTTGGCTTTGTAGGGGCTGCGCTGGTGCTTGTACTCTTCGGACTACTCCTGGTGCGGCTCATCCAACTGGGTACAGAATGCCGCCATCCGTTCGGGCTTATGGTAGCGGCCGGCGTGGCCGGCGTGATCCTGACGCATGTGTTTGTAAACATTGGTATGGCTACGGGGATGCTTCCGGTGATCGGCATTCCGTTACCTTTTCTGTCTTATGGGGGCTCGTCGCTTCTGGCCAATACGCTGATGCTGGCTGTGGTGCTCAACCTGCACATGCGCCGCGACGACTTTTCAATCTTTGTCTGAACACACAGGGGCGCTTTTTTTGTAGATTCGCGCCGGGGGCTGTCGAGCAAAACCGTTTAGCGATAATGAAAGCGTATATCCAGGAGGCGCTCCGGCAGGTGCTGCACACGATCCATGGCGTGCCAGCGGATTTTCAGCCGGAGCTGGAAAAACCCAACAATCCCGCACATGGCGATCTGGCCACGAACGCAGCCATGCAACTGGCGCGCTACCTGAAACGACCGCCGCGCCAGATTGCTGAAGAAATTGCCGAACGTTTACGGGCCCTTCCGCTTGATCCACGGCGCGTGGCTTCGGTCGAAGTGGCCGGGCCCGGCTTTCTGAATTTCCGCCTGGCGCCGGATTACCTGGCACAGGCGCTGGCCGATATTCTGGCCGCCGGCGAGCGCTACGGCCGCAGCGACCTGGGACAGGGCCAGCGCGCTATGGTCGAGTACGTCAGTGCCAATCCTACCGGCCCTCTGACCGTGGGGCATGGGCGCAATGCGGTGCTGGGCGACACGATCGCAAACCTGCTCGACTGGATCGGCTATCGCGTCACGCGTGAGTATTACTACAACGATGCGGGCCGTCAGATGCGTGTGCTGGGCGCATCAGTACGGGCTCGCTATCTGGCGCTTGTCGATCCCACGCTTCCCACGAAAAAGATTCAGACAGCCGACAATACCTGGGTAGAAGTGCCCGAGCCATTTCCTGAAGACGGGTACCTGGGCGACTATATCATCGACATCGCCCGCATGCTCTATGAGCAGCACGGCGACACCCTCCGCGACGTGGAAGACCTTACGCCTTTTAAAGAGGCAGCCGAAAAAGTCATCTTCGATGACATTCGACGTACACTTGCCCGACTGGGCATCCACATGGATAGTTTCTTTAACGAGCACACGCTCTACGAAAACGGCAAGATCTGGGAAGTCGTCGAGGCACTCCGGGCAAAAGGGTACGTCTACGAAAAAGATGGCGCGGTCTGGTTCCGCACAAGTGTGCTGGGCAAAGATCAGGACACCGTGTTGGTCAAGCGCACGGGAGAGCCTACCTATCGGCTGCCCGACATCGCCTATCATATCACGAAGTTTGAGCGGGGCTTTGAGCGTATCGTAGACATCTTCGGGGCTGACCACATCGCGACCTATCCGGATGTGCTGCGGGCGCTTGAGGTGCTTGGCTACGACGCGAACAAAGTCGATGTAGTGATCTATCAGTTTGTGACGCTGGTGCGGGGAGGGGAACCTGTCAAAATGTCCACACGCCGCGCTACATACGTAACCCTCGACGAGTTGATAGAGGAGGTAGGAGCAGATGTTACGCGCTTTTTCTTCCTGATGCGCTCGCCTAACACGCATCTGGAATTCGATCTGGATCTGGCCCGTGAAGCCAGTGAAAAAAACCCGGTTTTCTATCTGCAGTATGCGCACGCGCGTATTTGCTCAATCATGCGCAAGGCGGATGAGGTAGGACTGAAGGAAAGCCCGAATCCGGAGCTGACGTTGCTTCAGCACGAAGCGGAAACAGCGCTGATCAAGGAGCTGATGCGTTTTCCGGAAGTCATTCGGGAAGCGGCGCGGACCTATGAACCCCACCGGGTGGCCAACTATCTGCGTGAGGTAGCAGTGGCCTTTACCAGGTTTTACGAGCACTGTCGCATCATCGGAGAGTCCGAAGCGCTGGCGCAGGCTCGGCTGGCACTGGCGCGGGCAACCCGGCTGGTGCTATCCAACGGGCTGCGCGTGCTGGGCATTTCAGCACCGGAACGCATGTAGTCATGGCGACGAAATACACGGTGGCCTTTCAGGGAGAACCAGGTGCCTTCAGCGAAGAAGCGATTCTGGCCTACTTCGGAGAAACGCAGGCCGAGCCTGTGCCGCTGCCCAGCTTTGAACAGGTTTTTGAGGCGCTTGAGGGCGGGCAGGTGGATCGGGCAATGATTCCAATTGAAAACTCGCTATTCGGTAGCGTACACGTAAACTACGATCTGCTGCGCACGCACAGCGTGCGGATTGTGGGAGAGCTGGAACTGCGCATTCGGCATCACCTGCTGGGATTGCCCGGTAGTCGCATCGATCAGATCCGTCAGGTCTATTCACATCCGCAGGCGCTCGGTCAGTGCCAGACCTACCTGCGCACGCATCTGCACCGGGCCGAGGCTGTTCCGGCTTACGACACGGCTGGAGCCGCACGAATGGTAGCCGCCATGGGCGATCCGGGGATTGCTGCTATCGCCGGTATGCGTGCCGCTGTCAAGTACGGGCTTGAGGTGCTGGCTGCTGGTATCGAAAGCCATCCGCAAAACTACACCCGCTTTCTGATCCTGGCTCGTCCCGATGTGCAACCGTCTGAAGGGCCACCGGGAACGATGAAAACTTCGATTGTGTTTGCTCTGCGCGAGAACGTTCCCGGTGCTCTTTTCAAAAGTCTGGCCGTGTTTGCACTACGCGATCTGGATCTGTACAAGATCGAAAGTCGTCCACTCGTAGGAGTGCCGGGCAGCTATCTGTTTTATCTGGATGTGGCTGGTGCCATCCACGACCAGGCCGTGCAGCGCGCGCTGGATCACCTGGCCGAGGTGGCCGCTTTTGTGCGGGTACTGGGCTCCTATCCAAAAGGGGCACGCATCGACTGAACCAGAGGGATGTGGCGCTGACCTATAGCATACGGGAAGGATTGGCCGGACTACGTCGGGCCCGCTTTGCCACCGTGGCGGCAATCAGCGCCATGACGGTGGCACTTGTACTGATCGGCGTGTTTGCCGCCGTGGGATATCATGCCCATCAGGTGACCGACTGGTTACGGCAGCGGGTAGGCGAAATTGAGATTTTTCTGGAGGACGATGTCGACGACAGTATCGCCCGGGCGCTATATGCCCGCGTGCAGGCTATCCCCGGTGTAGCAGCCGCCCGTTACATCTCGCGTGAAGAAGCCCGACAGATTTTTCTGGAGGAGTTTGGTCAGGAGGGCGAAGTGTTCTTAGACGAGCCCTTTTTGCCTGCGTCGATTCGCGTGCGTTTCGAGCCGACAATGGCCGCGCCCGACACGCTGGCCCGTCTGGTCGAATGGCTTGCCACCTGGAATCATGTCGATGAAGTCGTCTTTAATCAACCGCTGCTGATCAAAGTCCAGCAGAATCTGCGCCTGATCACTCTGGTCGGACTGGCCCTGGGGCTACTGGTAGTGCTCGCGGCTGTTTTTCTGGTGGCCAATACGATTCGCCTGACAGTCTATGCCCGGCGACTGTTGATCCGCACCATGAAGCTGGTAGGAGCCACCGACAGCTTTATTCGTCAGCCGTTCGTGATCGAAGGAATGGCCCAGGGGCTTATTGCGGGACTGCTGGCGGCCAGCATTGTCGCGCTGGGTTACCAGGTGGGAGCTGGCTATCTGCCTCAGCTTGCGGATCATCAAGACCTGTTCTTGCCGGGATTGCTGGCGGGAATTGTGCTGACCGGTATCCTGCTGGGGTGGTTCGGAGCTACCTGGGCCGCTCGCCGCTTTATCCGTCGTGTTCCATTACACTGAAACGTTGCGCGTAGATGATCGAAGGGCTGCTCGTTGTGAGCGCGGCCCGTATGGACTATCTTGTTGAAGAATAAAAGACTATCGAGGCAGGTAACATGTGGAAAGCGCTGCCGGGACAAGCCGGGCTGCTGGGACTGTTGTTGGGATGGATGGCCTGCCAGCAATCGCCGGGCGTGGGACAAACAGAAGAAGGGACGTTAATGCCCGGAGCTGTTGAGGTAACCGATACGCTGTGGCGTGGCGTTCTGCTGGCCGGCCGAACACTGGTGTTAGAAGGGCTGAGCGGCCCGGTGTTGCTGCAGGGAACTGAAGGAGACGTAGCGCGCCTGCGGTTTGTTCGAGCAGGACGCGGTGCCGATGTGGCGGCTGCTCGTAAAGCACTTCGCCAGATCCAGATACGAGAAGAAGGTACGGCCAGCACTTTTCGGTACCATTTCCAGGCGCGTCGCTCAGCGCTGGCCCGGGTGCAGGTAGAAGGAACGGTGCCCCGAACCAGTCGGCTGTTGCTTATGCGCACCGGGGGAGCCGTTTGGTTGGAAGGTATTGAAGGGCCTATCCGAATTCACCTGGTGGCTGGTGAAGTGCATGTGCGAGAAGCAGCCGACAGCCTGGAAATCCGCCTGCAGAATGGATCGGTGTCAACGCATTTTCGACGCTTGCCCATTGATGCCGTGGTAACAATTCAGACGGAAAACGGCGACCTGTGGCTCACCCTACCCCGGGAGGCCGATGCACAGGTTCAGGCCGAGACGGCAGCCGGATCGGTGCGTATCGAAGACTTAACGTTTGGTAAACGTCGGCTACAACCCCGGGGAGCAGCCGGCGCCCGTTTTGATGGACAACTCGGACAGGGACGAGCCCGCATTACGCTTCGTACGGCCCACGGCGACATCGTGCTGCGTAGCGGCGGACCAAACGGCCTGAAACTGCCTGATCAGATGCGTCCGCTCCCGCCAGATACGGTATTTCAGGAACCGGGTGCACCGTAGCGCAGCACGGCCACATAATGAAAGGCACTGCCGGCCAGCACGAATAGATGCCAGATCGCATGGTGAAAAGGCAGGCGCTCCCAGCGGTAGAACACTACACCGGCCGTGTAAAGCAGGCCTCCGGCTACTATGAGCACCAATGCGCCTGCTGGCAGATGCTGCCATAGTACCGGAAGCATCAGCACGGCCAGCCAGCCCGTGGCGACGTAGAGAGCCGTGGATAGTCGGGGGAAACGACCGGTGAAAAGAAGTTCGAACACCATGCCAGACAGCGCCACGGTCCATATCACACCGAGCAACAGGGGCCGCCAGGGAGATGGTACATAAGCCACCAGAAATGGTGTATAGGTGCCCGCGATGAGCAGGTAAATCGCCACATGATCGACTACCTGTAAACGCCGCTTCCACGTGGGCCACTGGATGCTGTGGTAGAGCGTAGAGGCCAGATAAAGCACAATCAGACTACCCCCGAAAATGAAACAGGCCACCCGCTGCGCAGCGGTTCCACTGCCGCCTGCACGCCAGAGCCAGCCCGTGCCTATCAGACTGAACAGCACGCCGAGACCGTGGGTCAGCGCATTGGCACGTTCTTCCATGTGTGCCTGATCGGATTTCTGGAGAAAAACGGGACGTTTAAGGCGCATCCTTTACCACCAGGATAGTGCTCGGCGCGTGCCTGTAATGGCTCATAACAACCTGCATGGGCACGTTGCTACTCTTATGGTCACCAGCTCAGGTCTTTCCAGGATATCGCCATCTGGAAGCATCAAAAAGAAAAGTAAGAGAAAGTGAACTTTTTACAGAGCTATCCGTTTGGATCTCAAAAGTACACAACAACCACACGCAAATCCAGGAGCGTACATCGTGGCACAGGCAAAAGCAGGCGACCACGTCAAAGTCCATTATACCGGTCGCCTTCAGGACGGTACCATTTTCGACTCGTCGCGGGATCGCGAGCCGCTCGAATTCACGCTGGGGGATGGTGAAGTCATTCCCGGCTTCGAACAGGCGGTTATGGGCATGGAGCCCGGCGAGACCAAGACAGTAACCATTAGCGCTGAAGAGGCCTACGGCCCCCGACGCGACGACCTGCTCATTGAGGTCGGCCGAGATCAGGTAGCACCGGGACTGGAGCTGGCTGTCGGACAGCAGTTGCAACTGCGGTTGCAGGACGGACGCATTATTCCGGTTACCGTAGCCGCCTTGAGCGAAGAGACCGTAACGATCGATGCCAACCATCCGCTGGCTGGCGAAGATCTAACCTTTGAAATCGAACTGGTTGCCATCGGCTGAGCAACCTGTGGCAGCCGACCTGACAAACCGCCCCGGTCACGGGGCGGTTTGTTGTTGAGACCGGGGGCTGCGGGCGGTATCGTCGCGCCCGATAGCGTTGCTGAAACAGGCGACCCTGTACATACAGGGCGTGGCGGCTCGGTTGCGGCGAGTACTCCGGAAGTGGGGAGTTTTTCATCAACGGGTAGGGTATCCTCTCTCCCGTGAGTGCTCTGGATCATCTACGGCTTGCGGATATGCGCTGGCACACAATAACGCATAATCAAGGGCCCTTCATATCGTTGAAGATAGTCAATGATGGTATAGACACAACCCCGGGCGTCTACGGCTAATCCTGTGTAAGCAGGCGGATCGAGCCGATATTTGTAAAGCGTACGGGTGTGCAGGTTGACGATGTGGAGCTCCCATCCACCGAGCCACCTTTTCGGATTGCTCGCCTGGTGCCCATTGTAGAGGGCAAGAACAAGCGACGGAAGGCCGTTGCCACTGAGGAGCGCCATTGTCCGGTAGGCATAGCGGGTATCAGGGCGTGTAGCTCGTGCCGGCTGGCCCTCGATCGAACGCACCTCAAAGACGGGATCGAATCCATCGGCCCCACGCAGCGTCCAGATCTGCCGGCCATCCAGACGGTAGACTTCCCAAAAATCCGTATAGAAATAAGCCGTAATAGCCCATTGCGTCACAGGGTCGTATCGAACCCAGCGCTGATAGGCATGCTGGCGTACGGCCAGCGGCAGGCGGGAAGAGCCCGGGGGATCGTCTCCCAGCGTTCGAAGCAACCGTCCGCTGGGCCAGTGAAGGAGGGCCAGACGGCCGGATGGTAGAAAACCGCTGGCTACCAGAAGCGTGTCGTTTACCCAGGCCAGGTCGAACAAATCAAACGCTGTCTGAAAGGTTACCTGCTCGCTGAATACTGGAGCATCACCGTAACTCAAGGGCGATAACTTCAGAAAAAGCAAGCGGCGCTGCCGCCGGTCCCATACCCAGATGCCCTCCGGACGTGAAGGATCCGAAAGCAAAGCCCAGAGGCTACTGATTTCCAGCGGGCCTTCCCCTGCGCTTCCTACACTGGCTACATAGCGGCCCGTAGGAAGATGGATAATGTGAAGCGGAGGGTGTAACGAT
This sequence comes from Rhodothermus sp., assembly GCA_030950375.1. Lineage (GTDB taxonomy): Bacteria > Bacteroidota > Rhodothermia > Rhodothermales > Rhodothermaceae > Rhodothermus. The sequence goes on from JAUZRN010000053.1 coordinate 22,142, forward strand.
CCGTCCCCTACGATTAAATATTCCTGCCAGACCAATAGCTTGGAAGGTCGGCCTAACGCTTCACCCTCAAAGAAGATCTCGCCCTTTAACGTATCCAGCGGTTCCGCTGTAGGCGTACCCGCCGATAAGGCAGAGGGAACGGGCTGGGAGGGAGATAGACGCAACCAGTACACACCGATCCCCACCAGCCCAATCCCCAGGACAAAAAGCATCCACCTGCTCGGCTTCATAGACTGAACGTACGCGCTATTCAATGATAATAATGGGTGAACAAGGTCCCGGTACGTATTCTTTGTTTTCGTAATTCTTCCCTTTCAACCCGCAGACAGCGTTTTCATAGGGACAGCAGGAGCCATCCCCACACTACGCTTCTTGAATGACGGTTGCCTGTTCTGGGGATCCCGAAGGGGTTACGCTGAGCGGTAGTACTGAGAGGGTGAACAATAGCAGCAGCCTTTTCATAACGCACCTCCATGCTGATTGGCGTTCGCACCCGATGGGTTAGAGATCGATCGTCGGGGGTGCGGGCCAGGCGATCGATCCCGGGACTTAATTAACACACACACACAGTCAAGTGCTTGCTGCATCCAGAGATAGCGATCATTCAGGGAAGTATGGCATGTTTTTTGCAAAGTTATGGAAGAATGGATGAAGCCCTTCCGACCGGGGATGCGCTGCTTCACGTGGTAGGGGCGTTGTGTGTTGGAGAGCAGCCATGATCTCGGGTGCTATAGGAACTGGATAATAGGAAGGCCTTTCGGATCGGTCTTGTTGGGAAAGAGCGGCGGCGCGTCTGCAGTCCAGCTACGCAGCCTTTCATTGTCTCGGAAGGAGGGGGATTGATGGTCAGAACGCCTGCAGCGGTCGAGTGGCGTGTTTTCCTGAAGCGTATTTTTGCTCTATTTTAAAAGGTCACCCAGATGGCGCGCTGCTGATCGGCCGGTCAGCTCGGGCGGCCTTTCCACAGAGCAGTTGCTTGCAACCGATAGTACAAGACGTATGGAGTCTATCGTACTGGGCATCGTCGCCGTGCTGGTGCTGGGCGTAGGCGCTCAGTGGCTGGCCTGGCGTTTCCGGCTTCCCTCGATTCTATTGCTGCTTACGTTCGGGTTTGTAGCCGGACCTGTTACCGGGCTATTGCCGCCCGATGCCTTGCAGGGCGACTGGGTGTTTGCGTTTGTTTCGTTGTCGATCGGTATTATCCTGTTTGAGGGGGGATTGAACCTGCGGCTGTCGGAATTGCGCGAGGTGGGAAAGGCCGTCCGCAACCTGATCACCGTGGGGGTGCTGGTCACCTGGGTACTGGCCGGGTTGGCGGCTTACTACATTGTGGGGCTCAACCCGAGTCTGTCGGTACTGGTGGGGGCCATTCTGACGGTGACCGGTCCTACTGTGGTCATTCCGTTGTTGCGTCATGTGCGGCCGTCGGGACGCATAGGGGCCGTGGCGAAGTGGGAAGGTATTACGGTTGACCCAGTAGGTGCCATTCTGGCCGTGTTTGTATTGGAAACCATCCTGCTACTGGAGACGGCCCCGGGGCTTACGGAAAACCTGGGGACGGCTGTGTGGCATGCGGTTGAAGGTTTATTGCTGACGGTTACGATCAGCGTGGGGATCAGTGTACTCGGGGCTGCGCTGTTAATTCTATTGCTCTACCGGCGTTTGATCCCTGACTATCTGCAGAGCCCGATAGCCCTGATGGTAGTGGTGGCGACGTTTGCGCTGTCGAACGTGTTGCAGGAGGAGTCGGGATTGCTGGAGGTGACGCTGCTGGGTATCATCCTGGCAAACCAGCGCTACGTGCCGGTACGTCGCATTACGGAGTTCAAAGAGGACCTGCAGGTCCTTTTGATCTCCAGCCTGTTCATTGTGCTGAGCGCCCGCTTGGATATTGAAACACTGCGCTTTATTGAGGAAGAGGCACTGCTGTTTCTGGTTGCGCTGGTGCTGGTGGTACGTCCGGTAGCCGTATGGATTTCGACGCTGGGTACGAAGCTGAACTGGCGCGAGAAAATATTCCTATCCTGGCTGGCACCACGGGGAATTGTGGCGGCAGCCGTGGCGTCGCTGTTTGCTTTTCGCATGGAGACGCTTTACCCGACGCAGGCACAGGCTATGGTACCGCTTGTCTTTCTGGTGATTGTAGGGACTGTAGCCCTCTACGGATTGACTGTCGCCCCCCTGGCTCGTTTTCTGAAACTGGCCGATCCCAATCCGCAGGGCGTGCTGATTCTGGGAGCGCATCTCTGGGCACGGCGTCTGGCAATGCTGTTGCGTGATCTGGGATTCAGGGTATTGCTGATCGACTCGAATGCAGACAACATTGCCCGGGCACGACGTGCGCGTCTGTCGGCCGTTCGGGTCAATGCCCTGTCTGAGGCCGTACTGGACGAGCTGGACCTGAGCGGTATTGGCTATTTTCTGGCGTTGACCCCGAATGACGAGGTGAACGCGCTGGCTGCCTTACACTTCGCCGAGATTTTCGACAGCACCTCTGTCTTTCAGCTGACTACCCGTACCGAAGGCAGCGAGCAGGATCTTCCCGCGCACCTGCGGGGACGGCCGCTTTTTGGCCGGAAGGTAACCTACTCAATCCTTACTGAACGCTTCAATCAAGGGGGGGAGCTCCGCGTAGTCGAACTGTCGGAGGAGATGCCTTATGAAGCCTTACTGGAAGCATACGAAGGGGATTTGATCCTGCTTTTTGTGGTGCGGGGTAGTGAGTTGTTGATCCACGCCGAGGAAGGACAATTGACGCCGCAACCGGGCGACAAGGTGGTCGTGTTTCTGCCGCCGCGGGCGCGCGAGAAGGAAGAAGTGGAGGCGATTGCATTTGAGCAGCTGGTCACCCGGTCCTTCGTACGTGACCTGGATGACTGCGCTCCTTTCGAGGAGCTGGTAGAGGATGTCTCGGCACAGATGGCGCAGCGACTACCTGTGACGGCGGTGCGTTTACGGCAGGGATTTCTCGACGGTGCCCGCTATGGTCTGATGCCCATCACGCACGGCGTGGCGCTGGCACACCTGCGCGTACCCGAGATTGAGGAGCCAGAGCTCATGCTGGTGCGTTGCCGCCAGGGAGTTCGGATCGCCGTAGATAGCGAGTCCGTGGAGTCGCCGGCAGCTTCAGGCCACTCGGAGACCGTCTATGCCATCCTGTTTCTGGTCAGCCCGGAAGAAGATCCAGGTAAGCACCTGCGCACGCTCGCTTACCTGGCCTCGCGCATCGATGAACCGGACTTTCTGGACCGCTGGCGTCATGCATCCGACGAACTGGAGTTGAAAGCGACGCTGCTGGACCCCGAGCACTTCCTGATGCTGACGCTGCGCCCTGACGACGAGTCGGCCACATGGATCGGACACGACGTCGGTGAGCTGGACTTGCCGGTCTCCTGCCAGGTAGCTCTGGTGCAGCGCCAGCAAAAACGCTTTGCCCCGGGCCCCTACACACGCCTGCAGGAAGGCGATCGGTTGATAATCATCGGGGAAGCTTCGGGTATTCGCGCGCTGCGCCAGCGCTTCCCATCAGCCTGGCCGACTGTTGCGTCGGTGTAGGGGTATAGCGGACGCGGAGTGCTACGGAACCGTTGCTGAAAGGCGCGCGCGTAGCCGGTGGGCTGCCTCGACCATGTGGCGGAGGGCGGGCTCCGCTTCTTCCCAGCGCCGTGTCTTAAGGCCACAATCGGGATTGACCCAGAGGCGTTCGGCCGGAATCACCGCAAGGGCGCGTTCCAGCAGTGCCTCGATTTCTTCTACCGAAGGCACCCGAGGTGAATGGATGTCGTAAACGCCGGGGCCGACCGCATTCGGATACTGAAAACGGCGGAAGGCTTCCAGCAATGACATGCCCGATCGGGCCGCTTCGATAGAGATTACATCAGCATCGAGGGCGACGATGGCCTCCAGGATGTCCTCAAAATCGGCATAGCACATGTGGGTATGGATCTGCGTCTCGTCGCGTACGACGCTGGCCGTCAGGCGGAAGCATTCGACCGCCCAGTCCAGATAGGCCGGCCAATCACGGCGGCGTAGCGGTAGTCCTTCGCGCAGGGCTGGCTCGTCGATCTGGATGATAGCGATGCCGGCGGCTTCAAGGTCGGCCACTTCGTCGCGGAGCGCCAGCGCAAGCTGGCGACAGGTGTCGGCTCGGGGCTGATCGTCGCGCACGAACGACCACTGCAGGATGGTTACCGGACCGGTCAGAATGCCTTTGACCGGACGCGAGGTGCAACGCTGGGCATACGTGATCCACCGAACGGTCATGGGACCGCGCCGCGCCACATCGCCGTACAGGATGGGCGGACGCACGCAGCGGGTACCGTAGCTCTGTACCCAGCCGTTGCGGGTAACCAGAAAGCCCTGAAGCTGCTCAGCAAAATATTCGACCATGTCGGTGCGCTCGGGCTCACCGTGTACAAGTACGTCCAGCCCGATGGCTTCCTGACGGGCAATCGTTTCGGCAATGGTGGCTTCCAGAAACTGCTCATAGGCTTTACGAGAGAGGGCGCCCCGGCGCAGAGCCGCCCGTTTTTTGCGTAGCGTGTCGGTCTGCGGAAATGAACCAATCGTCGTGGTAGGTAGCAGCGGCAGGTTCAGCCGCTCCTGCTGCAGCGCATACCGTTCGGCAAAGGGACGCTTTCGACGCGCCATATCAGGCGAAAGGTGCGCGAGGCGCTGGCGCACAGCCGGGTCGATACGGCGTGGTGAGGTCAACCGCTCGGACCGGGCTTTGCGAGCAGCTTCGAGTCGATCGCGTACGACTGACTCACCTTCGTTGACGAGACGCTTCAGCGTCGCCAGCTCTTCCAGCTTCTGACGCGCGAAGGCTAACCAGGGACGGATCTCCGGGTCGAGATTCGTTTCAGTTGCCAGATCAATTGGTACATGCAGGAGTGAGCACGAGGGGGCGATCCAGACCCGTTCCTGTCCAAGTGCGTCGATGGCTCTTCGTAGTACAGAAGCAGCTGCCTCGAGATCGGCGCGCCAGACATTGCGGCCATCAATGAGGCCCAGGGATAATATGCAGTCTTCAGGGAAATGTGCCAGGGCTGGCTCGAGCTGCTCGGGAGCCCGCACCAGGTCGAGGTGTATGGCGGCTACCGGCAGCTTGAGTGTCGGCAATAAGTTCTCTTCCAGGCTACCAAAGTATGTGGTCAGTACCAGCGCTGGGTGCTCAGGCCGGCTCAGTGCAGTGTAGGCCTGCTGATAGGCCCGGTGTACTGTAGGCGGTAGATCAAGCACCAGACACGGCTCATCCATCTGTACGTAGCGGGCACCGGCCACCTTCAGCCGACGCAACACCTCGGCATAGACGGGCAGCAGACGGTCGAGCAGACTCAGTGGATCAAAGTGGTCTGTCGCCGGCTTACCCAGCAGCAAAAACGAAACCGGTCCCAGCAGCACCGGTCGCGTTTCTATGCCCAAGGTTTTGGCCTCCAGGTATTCATCAATGGGTTTGGTCGTGGCGAGCCGGAAAGTCTGCTCGGGGTGGAATTCGGGCACGAGGTAGTGGTAGTTCGTATCGAACCACTTGGTCATCTCCAGGGGGGGCACGCCGGCCCTCTCCAGACCATGGGCTTCCAGATCCTTTTCCTGAACGCCCCGGGCCATTGCAAAGTACGTCGTCAGGTCAACGACTTCGCCCTGCCAGCCGAAGCGTTCGGGTACGGCCCCCACGAGTGCAATCGTATCGAGCACGTGGTCATAGAGCGAAAAGTCGTTTGATGGAATCTGGTCCAGTCCAGCTTCCTGTTGCCACTGCCAGTGGCGTGCACGTAGCTGTCGGGCTGTTGCCAGCAGTTCGTCTTCCGAGATGCGGCCAGCCCAGTATCCTTCGACGGCCCACTTCAATTCGCGGTTAGGTCCGATGCGGGGAAAACCCAGATTGGTTGCCTGGATCATGGTCGCTGGATAGTTTCAATGAAATGTTACGAAGGTTGGTGTTGGTGTATTGTACCGCCTTCTTGCTTTGCTATCATTCATCCCACGACAGGGCAGCGGCCTGCTGGTATTCGGTAACCCGTGTTTCAAAAAAGTTCTTCTCTTTCAACAGGTCGATCGTCTCGCTCATCCAGGGGAACGGATTTTTCGAGCCGTAGCGGGCCTTCAGGCCAATGCGTTCCAGGCGTCGGTCGGCGATGTACTGCACATATTCTCGGAACATGGAGGCCGTCAGGCCCAGTACGCCGCGTGGCAAGCAATCGTGGGCGTAGGCCACTTCCAGTTCGACCGCCTCTTCAATAAGCTGCTGCACTTCACGTTGAAAGTCGGGGGTCCTCAGCTCGGGATTCTCCGCCTTGATGCCGTTGATCAGGTCAATGCCAAAGTTCAGGTGGATCGTCTCGTCGCGCAGGATATACTGGAATTGCTCCCCGATGCCGGTCATCTTGTTCTGGCGATGGAAGGAGAGGATCATGGCAAAGCCGCTGTAGAAGAAGATCCCCTCCATGATCACATAGTAGCCGATCAGGTTTTTCAGGAAGGCCCGGCCGCCTTCGACGGTGGCTGTGGTGAAATCGGGCCGCAGCACCTCGCGCGTCAGCTCCATTTCGAATTCGTCCTTACGGGCCACGGCCGGGATCTCGCGGTACATGTTGAACACTTCACCTTCGTCGAGCCCGAGGCTTTCAACGATGTACAGGAAGGCGTGGGTGTGGATAGCTTCTTCGAAGGCCTGACGCAGTAGATACTGGCGGCACTCCGGATTGGTAACATGACGGAAGATGGCCAGCACGATGTTGTTGCCCACCAGACTTTCAGCCGTGGCGAAAAAGCCCAGGTTACGCAGGATGACCAGGCGTTCGTCGTCGGTCAGTTTGTTGGAGCGCCACAGCTCGATGTCGCGGGCCATGGGGATTTCACTGGGCATCCAGTGATTCTTACATCCGTTGAGATAATGCTCCCAGGCCCAGGCATACTTGATGGGCATGAGCTGGTTGACGTCCACCTCGTGGCAGTTAATCAGGCGTTTGTCTTCGACGCGGATACGGCGCGATCCAAAGGCAGGAAGTTCCATCGTGGCGTTTCTGGGTTTGTGGGTGAACCGGAAGAAAACCAGGTCAAACAGGGATTACTGACAGGCTTCGCAGCTTTCATCGTCCGGCGAGCAGGCAGGGCCGTCGCGGCGGACAACGATGTCGCTCGAAGGCGATCGACTTTTCATCCAGCGGGGTTGAATGCCACGTCGGTTGATGTCGAGCGTGGATTTTTCGATCTGCGTGGCCGCCAGCGCCCGCAGGTAATAGGTGGTTTTCAGGCCGAGTTGCCATGCCAGCTGGTACATTTCGCTGAGCTTGCGGCCGCTGGGCTCGGCCAGGTATAGATTCAGCGACTGGCTCTGGTCGATCCATTTCTGGCGCCGGGCGGCGCATTCAATGAGCCAGCGTGGATTGATTTCGAAGGCCGTGCGGTAGCGTTCTTTGAGCTCGGATGGGACGCGGTCGATTTCCTGTACCGAACCATCGTAGTATTTCAGGTCGTCCAGCATCTCTTCGTCCCAGAGGCCACGCGCTTTGAGATCGCGTACCAGATAGGCATTGATCTGCGTAAACTCGCCGGAGAGATTGCTTTTGACGTAGAGATTTTTGTAGGTGGGTTCGATCGAAGGACTGACACCACAGATATTGGCGATGGTGGCGGTGGGGGCTATGGCCAGGACGTTCGCGTTGCGCATGCCCTGGCGGCGGATCTTTTCGCGCAGTGCATTCCAGTTGAGTCGGGCCGTACGGGGGACCGGGATCGGCTCGCCGCGTTCGGCTTCGAGCAGATCGAGCGTGTCGAGCGGTAGCAGGCCACGATCCCATTTGGAGCCTCTGAAGGTCGAGTACGCCCCGCGCTCGGCTGCCAGGTCAGAGGAAGCTTCATAGGCGCAATAGGCAATGAATTCCATGAGTTCGTCGGCCAGCTCCACGGCTGCTTCGCTGGCATAGGAGAGTCCCCGGCGGTAAAGCACATCCTGAAAGCCCATCAGACCCAGCCCGATCGGTCGGTGGCGCAGATTGGCGGTGCGCGCTTCCGGGATCAGGTAGAAGTTGAGGTCGATCACATTGTCGAGCATGCGGACGGCCGTGCGGATCGTTTCGCGCAGCTTTTCCCGATCCAGTTCGCCCTGCTCGTTTACATGCGCCACCAGGTTGATGGAGCCCAGATTGCAGACGGCTACTTCTTCGGGCGAGGTATTCAGGGTGATTTCGGTGCAGAGATTCGACGAGTGAACGACGCCTACGTGGTCCTGAGGCGATCGGATATTGCAGGGATCTTTGAAGGTGAGCCAGGGATGGCCGGTTTCAAAGAGCATGGAAAGCATTTTGCGCCAGAGGGCGAGGGCATCGACCCGACGCCAGTTGCGGATGCGTCCGGCTTCGGCCTCGCGTTCGTAGTGCTCGTAGCGTTCGCGGAAGGCGCGGCCGTAGAGGTCGTGCAGGTCGGGTACTTCGTCCGGAGAGAAGAGGGTCCAGTGTTTGCGCTGGCGCACGCGTTGCAGGAACAGGTCAGGGATCCAGCAGGCCGTATTCATGTCGTGCGTGCGGCGACGCTCGTCGCCCGTGTTGCGGCGCAGTTCCAGAAACTCTTCAATGTCCAGGTGCCACACTTCCAGATAGGCACATACGGCGCCTTTGCGTTTGCCGCCCTGGTTGACGGCAACGGCCGTATCGTTGACGATTTTCAGGAAGGGGATGACGCCCTGGCTGCGGCCGTTAGTGCCCCGGATATGGGCACCCAGGGCGCGGACGGGTGTCCAGTCGTTGCCCAGGCCACCGGCCCATTTCGAGAGCAGTGCGTTATCTCGAATGGCTTTGAAGATGGCGCCCAGGTCGTCCTGCACGGTGGTCAGGTAGCAGGAGGAGAGCTGCGGGTGCGGCGTGCCTGCATTGAAAAGCGTAGGGGTGGAATTCATGAAGCGGAAGCTGGAAAGTAGCTCGTAAAACTGGATCGCCCGGTGGGTGGGATCGCTTTCGTTGAGGGCCAGTCCCATGGCCACGCGCATCCAGAGGTACTGGGGCAGTTCGAGACGGCGGCCATCGGGGTCGTGCAGCAGGTATCGATCGTAGAGCGTCTGCAGTCCAAGGTAGGTAAACCGGCGGTCGCGTTCAGGTCGGAGGGCCTGAGCCAGGCGTTCGAGGTCGAAGGTGTGGAGCAGACGCTCGTCGAGTCGTTCCAGGCGCACGCCGTGCATCAGATAGGCGTAAAAGCCGGTGCGGCAGGCTTCGGCCTGTTCATCGGGGGGTACCGGGCGTCCGAACACTTCCCGGTAGAGGGCATCCAGCAGGAGGCGGGCGGCCACAAACGTGTAGTTGGGTTCCCGTTCAATGTGGGTACGAGCTGCCAGGATCAGTGCCCGGTCCAGCTCATCTTCGGAGATGCCTGGATAGACCGTGCGCAACAGCTCTTCCTGAATGCCGTCCGGGTCGACGTCCTCCAGTTCGGCACAGGCCGCTTCGATGCGGGTGCGGAGGGCCTCATGTGGGAAAGGGGCCTCGGTGCCGTCAGCGCGGCGGTAGGTGAGTTGCTGGCGGCGGCGTGCTTCGGCCCGGGCTTCCCGGTAGAGAATGTAGCGGCGGGCAACGGCGTAGCGTCCGGCCCGCATGAGCGTGCGCTCCACTTCGTCCTGGATTGCTTCCACGGATACTTCCGGGCGGTGCTGGCACCAGCGTACAACAGCGCCCGTGAGCGCTTCAATCTCTTCGGCCAGTTCAGCGGTGAGCGGCGTATCGGTTGACAGGTCATATGTGGCGCGGAAGGCTTTTTCAAGGGCGCGCCGGATGCGGTCGGCATCGAACGGTACGCGTCGGCCATCGCGTTTGATGACCGTGGGTAGCATGTCGGTCGTGAACATCTGCAGGGTGGCCATGGTGGTCCCTCGGGTTTGGTGAAACATCCGGAGTCGAGGTCCCCCGCGGCCAGAAGGTGGAGAAGGGCAGCAGCAGCCGATGCGAACAGCGACGCGGGTCGCCTGAAAGGTCAGCACCTGAACGCAACAGCCACTTGCAGCCGATCACCACCCTGTGACGCGCAGGGTGTGCCGGATCACCCGACAGGGCGCCGGCCGTGATCGCACTTCCAGGCGGGCATTCGGGCTTTTACCGTTGCGCGACAGCGCCGGAATTCCACCGGCTTCCCCCGTGACGCCGATCCCAAATCGGACCGGCCGCCGTGCCACGACAGCACAGCCCCGGAAGTGGCAGGGCCTGTGGCGGCAAGTATAGCATGCCTGATCCGCGAGGACAAGGGGTGTGGAAAAAATCTGGATATTATTTCCGTTATTCGTCATCAACAAAGGCAATTTCTACAGATTGTGTGTGGGATGTTAAAGTCTGGTATCCGTTATTCGTGATTATGTAGGCATCTCCCCGACAGGGTGTTGAGAAAACGCCGGGCAGCGGGTAGCAGCTCCTGCTTACAGTTGCGGTCAGGCTTTGCTCTCATGCTGCAGGCGGTCGATCTCGTTGCTTAAAGGTGCACCCCAGAGGCATTGGAGGGGAACTATGATGAGCAGACCACGGGGCGGCTGGAGGCAAACGTTGGGACTGGTGCTGGTGGGCGGGGTGTTGGGGATGAGCGTCAGCTCGGTCCGTGCGCAGGCTGTTACGCTGGCTTTCCAGCCCAAAGAAAGCACTTTCGAAGTGCGAGGCACCTCGACCCTGCATGACTGGACCTGCAAAGTAACGGACTGGCAGGGAACGGTCGCGCTGCGGCAGGCAGACGAGCTGGCCTCGCTACAGGCAGCGGAGGTCGTGGTGTCAGTAGGGGCGATCGCATGCGGAAACGGCACCATGGACCGCAAGATGCGGAAAGCCCTGAAGGCTAAAGCGCATCCGGAGATCCGGTTTGAGCTGGAGCGAATCGACGCTGTCGCAGCAGGAGCGGAAGGATACTGGTTGCAGGTGCAGGGGCGGTTGACGGTTGCAGGGGCGACACAGCCAGTGCAGATGCGGGTGCTGGCGCAACCGGAAAACGGAGGATGGCGCTTTCAGGGCGTGCAGCCCCTTTCGATGAAGGCGTTCGGCATCAAGCCGCCTACGGCTATGCTGGGCGCACTCCGGACGGGCGACAGGGTGGTCGTGCATTTTGATGTGATAGCGCGCCCGAGATCTGATTCACCGTAAGCCTGGCAGGGATACGATGGGCATGATCGGTCTGTGGCGTGCCATGCTGCTGATGTTGAGCGTTCAGCCGGCGTCCTGTTACGTGCTCAATCCGGCCAAGAGCCAGGTGTGGATTGAAGGACGCGCGACCCTGAAGCGCTTTAGCTGTAGGGCCACGCAGGTGGAGGGGCACGGTGTGGTTGAAGCCGGAGGAGCTATGCAGGCACAACTTGTTGTAGCGGTGCAGGCTTTTGACTGCGGGGAGCCATCCATGAACCGGGACCTGCAGCAAGCGCTCCAGGCCGATCGCTTTCCGGCGATCCGGTTCGTGCTGGGGAAGGTGGCCGTGCTGGAAGCACCAACAGTCGACTCGGTCCGGCTGGACGTAACCGGGGCCCTGACGATTGCCGGGGTAACGCGTACGGTACGTTTTGTCGCAAGCGGTCAGTTGCTGGTGGCCGGGCGCGTACGTCTGACAGGTTTGCTTCCCCTGAAACTGACCGACTTCAAGGTAAAGCCGCCCACCGCGCTGTTTGGATTGGTCCGGGTATACGATCAGATCACGGTGCACTTTGACCTGGTTGTGCAGCCCGTGGCATGGCCGCTATGCGTGGTGACTATGGTGGACTCACTTAATCCCCCCTGAACACCCAACCAAACCGGAGGAAACAGCCATGCGTACACGATTAACCAGGAGCATCCTGGCGCTGCTTGCGCTGCTACTTTGGAGCACGCCGGCTGCAGGCCAGGAGCAGGAAAAGCCAGAAAACGAAGGGCCGGTGGTGCACGGCTTTATCCGGCCTGACTGGATTATCCAGAATGTGGATGATCCGTTCCGAGATGACCTGCGGATCTACCACTTTCTGACACGGACGCGCATTTACCTGAAAGGCACCTATGAGGGCGTGCGGTATCGGGTCGAGTTGGGGCTGACGGGTCCGGAAGCCGAAATTCCAGTCTCGCGTGTAGGTTTCTGGGGGATGCCCCAGATCCTGCAGGACTTTTATGCGGATGTGCCCTTCCCGGGTACGAAGAACGTCTATGTGCGACTGGGCCAGTTCAAGGTGCCGGCGGGGGCCGAAGGGTTGACCTATTCGGCCTACTTGCCCTTTGTGGAGCGGTCGATCGTGCAGCAGTTCGTAGGACTGCTGCGGGACTACGGCGTCGCGCTGCATGCCTATCCTGGCGAGAACCTCTCGCTGGCCCTGGCGGTGCAGACCGGTCTGGGACGGAGCATCCCCAATCGGTATCTGCCCGAGGTATTTGGCTTCCCGTTCGTAACGGCGCGCCTGCAGTTTGGGCCAAATCAGGGGCACGACCTGTTCCGACTGAAGCCCATGCCCTCTAATGAAGCGTTGGAGGTCCGGCTGGGGGCCAATGTCTCCTACTATAAAGACGTGCTGGCCGGGCATTCGACAGCCCTGCGCGTCTGGAATAAGGAGAAGCCCGTGCTGCTGCAAAGTGGCTGGAACCCCTATATTGATCAGCGGGAAGCCGGCCGTTTGAAAGCCGGCACGCTGCTCATCGGTGGTGGTGACATCGGGCTGGGCTATCCGACCGCGCAGGGGGCTCTCTGGCTGGAAGGACAGATCACCTATGGACAGTATGAGAACGATTTTGGAAAGGTAGCTGTGACGGCCGTTCGTGCCCAGGCTACCTACGCAATGGAGACCGTAACCTTTGGTCTGCGCTATGCACTGGTGCAGCTCGATGAACTGGGCGGCGATGCCGTAGGTAGCGATCCAATCCACGAAGTGACGCCCGTGCTGACCTACCGGCTGCAGAAGAATGTCCGGATCATTCTGGACGGCAGTTTTCTGTTGGACGTGCCAGTGGCTGTGGAAGAGGGCATGGGGGTATATGTGTTGACGGACCACCCCGAGGAGATCGGTATGGAGACGATTAAGCGGCAGAACGTGCTCAATCTACGCGCGGCCGTACAGGTCAACTTCTGAAGTCAGGAGGTATGCCGGGGGCTCCGAAAGGGGTCCCCGGTTTTTTCATGGTCGGGTAACATGAAGAACCCCGGCGATTTCGGGGGGGTAATCGCCGGGGCAGGAAGCACGTCCCGGAGGTGAGGCGCAGGGGCCACAATAAAGCATTTCGGTGGATTCGTCAAGACATTGGGCTTACTGGCGTAGCATAAACGCGCCGACTTTTCCCATTGCTACAGGACAGAAGCCGCAGCATGTATGGGCGATCTGGATTATAGTCGTGTCTGGACGGTTAAGTAATGCAGTAGGCCCAGCGAGGACCAGGAGCTGAAGGCATAGTCAAAGTGCAGGCCGGCCATGCGGAGGCCGAAACCAGCGTTGAATCCGGCCAGATCCAGGCGAGGCCGTATCTTGAGCATTTCATGGCGGCGGTAGCTGTAGCCGAAGCGTAGCTGAAACGATCGGCTGGCGCCCAGCTCAGCGCCGAAGTTCAGGTAATAGAACAGGCGGCCGAGCCAGGTCTGGTTTTCGGGATACCGGCCAAAGCGAAGCAGGTCGTAAACCGTGACCGTAAATTGCAGCGGGAGGTAGCGCAATCGTTTACGCAAGGCCAGGCGCATGTCGAACGGCAGACGATCGGGGGTCGTGCCCAGGGACTGGAGGGTGACTCCCAGATAGTGCAGGCTGCCCGCAAGGGTCAGCAGCTGCATGGGGAGCTCATAACGGAGGCCAGCATCCAGCGCGAAAGCTGTGGCCCGCCGGTCGGCCAGAGCAGTATGAATCAGGTGGAAGCTGGCACCGTAATGAAAAGAAGGATCCCGGCTACGTCCCAGGCCCACGGTCAGGGCCAGATCGACCGGGCGAAAGGTCCCTTTCCGGTTGCCTTCCAGATCGGCTTCATTGAGGACGCCCCAATCCAGAAAACGCAGCGCCAGTCCAAAGGTACCGAGGCCTTCTCGATGCCAGGCCGAAGCAATCAGGCCGGCTCGGATATCACCTACGTGGTTCAAATAAGCTATTTGCAGATGGCGATGTTGCTCTGGCTGGAGTGAGGCCGGGTTTAACAGGAACAACGCCACGTCATCATCGGACACAGCTGCTGGCGTTTCGCCCAGTGCTGCTATGCGCGCCGAGAATGGCAGGCGCAGAAACGCAAAACCACCCAGCGGCGCCTCCTGTGCCCGGACCGATGGGCTCAAGAAGAGTAAGAGCGCCGGCAGGAATCGCCACGTCTTCATCAGCGCGTTTGCTTGCCTGGGATGTCCGAACGTTACAGCTGTAACAATCAGCGAATAATCCTGCCGGGCTTAGTGAGGTCTGTACTTTCCTCAAATATAGCGTAGCGGGTGTTTAAAAGCGAGTCCCCGTGATATCTCCAGAAGTGCCTCAAAATATGCGCCAAAGATGCCATCGCGCATGAGAGGAAGCTGCTATGGCTTGCGATTATAAATGTCTAATCTCCAATTGAAACCTGTTGTACCAGCTATTTGCATTCCATGCGTCGGGGTCAGGTTGTCGGATTGTTGCTCGGATTACATCTTGGGGGGGTAACCGGGCTTGTGATGTTTTTAAGCTGGTGGGCAGGTACCAATCTGGCGGCGGTCGATAGCTTGCTGGTGGCCATCTGGACGCTTCCCCTGACGCTTTTCATGGCCTGGTTTATCGGGGGCGACCTGTTGCAGCTCATGACGCGTCGTCCTTTGCTTCGGCCGGTTCTGACGCAGCTCCTGTGGCTGGTACTGTTGCTGCTGATGTGGGCTGTGGTGCCTGGCTGATGCGGAAGCGCTTCTTTTTCTTCTTATCGTTGATCTTGCGCGGCCGATCGCGTATGCTTACAGCAGAAGATCTGACGGTGCCATCCGGCCAGTCATGTTACTGCTGGGCTTTGATGTAGGCAGTTCGTTTATCAAAGGGGCGCTGGTTGAGGCGGCAACCGGTCGTGTACTGACGTCGGTAACGGTTCCAGAGCAGGAGTTAGCGATTCAATCGCTGCGTCCCGGTTGGGCCGAACAGGATCCGGAGCTGTGGTGGCAGTGTGTACAACAGGCTGTGGCAGCGCTGCGGCGGCATTATCCGTTCGATCCTGAAGCGATTGGCGGTATTGGCATCGCCTACCAGATGCACGGTCTGGTGCTCATCGATCGGCGGGGACGTGTGCTGCGTCCAGCCATCATCTGGTGTGACAGCCGGGCTGTTTCGGTCGGGGAACGGGCCTTTCAGGAACTGGGACCGGAGCACTGCCTGCGCCGTCTGCTCAACAGTCCGGGCAACTTCACAGCTGCCAGACTTCGCTGGGTGCGCGAAAATGAGCCTGAAATCTATCGCCAGGCCTACAAGTGGCTGCTCCCGGGCGATTATATAGCTTTTCGCATGACCGGAGAGCCCACTACCACTGTCTCTGGGCTTTCTGAAGGGATTTTCTGGGATTTTTTAGAAGAAAAACCGGCTTACTGGCTGCTGGAGCATTTAGAAATTGACCCGGTGCTGATGCCGCGCCTGGTGCCGATCTTTGGAGGGCAGGGCGAGCTAACCCGGGAAGCGGCCGAAGCGTTGGGGCTTCAGCCTGGCACGCCCGTCACCTACCGGGCGGGTGATCAGCCAAACAACGCTTTCTCACTGGGGGTGCTGCATCCGGGTGAGGTGGCCACGACAGCTGGTACGTCGGGGGTCATTTATGCCGTGGACGACACGCCACGCTACGATCCGCAGACGCGCGTCAATACGTTTGTGCATGTCAACCACACCCTTCAGCAACGACGCTATGGCATACTGCTATGCCTGAACGGTACGGGCGCGCTCTATCGCTGGCTTCGGCAGGAGGTGCTGGGCGATACGATAAGCTATGAGGCAATGAATAAGCAGGCAGCCGTAGCCCCGATTGGTTCCGACGGAGTGCGCGTGTTGCCTTTCGGTAACGGGGCCGAACGTATGCTACGAAATCAAAACCTCGGTGCTTCGGTGCATGGTCTCGACTTCAATCGTCACGGTCGTGCACATCTACTACGGGCGGCCAAAGAGGGTATTGTCTTCGCGCTGGCTTACGGACTGGAGGTGATTCGGGGCATGGGACTGACTATTGAGACAGTGCGCGCCGGTCGCACCAGCCTGTTTTTGAGTCCCCTTTTCGGTCGGATTTACGCGACTGTCAATCGTACGGTCGTGGAGTTGTACGATACGGATGGAGCGGCTGGCGCCGCGCGGGGAGCTGGGGTCGGCCGCGGCGTGTATCCTGCGCCCGAGGCGGCTTTCCAGGGCGTACGACCGGTGGCTACGATTGAGCCTGAGCCGACCTGGCAGGCTGCTTATAGGGAAGCCTACCAGCACTGGTGTGAAATCCTCACCAATCAACTTCAAGCCGAGGCATGAGCATGACAAACGCGCAGACCTACCATAGCCTCTGCCGCTGGACGTTCCATGCCGGCAAGGGGGGCTTCGTCCCGGCCAACATGCGGCCGGCCTGGGCAGCCGATCGTTTCAGCACAGTCGATTTTGTTTATCTGGTTAAAGAAAAGATTGCGCCACGCCTGCCCGACACCGTCTCACTGGGCATTGAACTGCACTACGATAACGAAATTAACGAGCAAAATGCCGAGGCGGTCGCGAGAGCGTTGACCGATACAGGGCTGTATCTGGCAATGATTACGCCGGGGGCTCATATCCACTTTGCCTACGGAGGAATTTGTTCGCTCGATCCGAAGGAGCGTGCGGCTGCTGAAGAACTGGGACGGCGCACAGTGGAGCTGGCCTATGGTCCCCTGCGTGTCGCCTGGCATCCGGATCCTGAAAAAGCGCCCACACTGGTAATCTGGAATGGTTCGTTCGGCTACGATCTGGCCACGGTAGGGGTGCGGCAGATGTATCGCAACCTGAAGGAAAGCCTGGCGCGACTCTGCCGGTTCGAACAGGAAAAAGGCGGGGCGTTGTACATCGGTATTGAGCCCAAGCCGAATGAAGGGCATCCGGCCATGCTGTTGCCGACGGTGGCCAGTGCACTGCTTCTCTGGCGCCAGCTTGCTGATGAGTATGGCATCGACCCCTCAAAAAAAGGGGTCAACATGGAAATCGGGCATTCGGAGATGATCGGACTCGACGTTGTGTACGACGTGGTGGAGCAGCTTGAGGCGCAGGCGATGGTACACTTCCATCTGAACAGCCAGGGCTATAACGATGGCATTATTCTGGGCGGTCCGGGTCGCTACGACATCGATCACGGCACGCGCGTTAACGGCATGAACATCGCACTGGCCGGATTGCTCGAGCAGGATGGCTATAACCGATGGTTCGGACACGATATGCAGCCCCGTCCCTACGACAATGAGGACCAGGCGATTGATCGGGTGGTGCGCAGCATCCTGAGCTGGGAAGCCTGCCGCCACGCTGCCCAGACGCTCGACGTGGCGGAGTTGCTGGATCTGCTGAGCCGGCGGGAAACGGCCCAAGCTGAGGACCTGATGCGGGCAGCGCTTGTGGAAGCGCAACGCCGGTTCGATGCGCTTTATCGAAAAGCAGGTTAAAGCCCCGTATCCATGATGCGGCGTTGCAATCTGCCCCGAAACTGAAGCCAGTCACTATACGGGAGCCGACATTAGAGAGACGCTTTACTTCGGGTAGGACGTTGGCGTGCAGGAAATGGTCGAGCTGTTTTTAGCAGCGTCTGTCCGCTTGATTTGGTGATGCGTCAGGTCCGGCTTCGCAGATTCAATTGATGTCGTCCACCGTTTTCCGTAGTTACGTCACATTCTAAAGATGCGTGCCGTGGTCCGTTTTATTCAGCGACTTGATAAGCGCCTTGAGGACTTCGTGACCAGACCTTAGAAATGGTCGGTGTGACCTTATTGTCACAGGGTGCTTTTGCAAGAGGTTTCGGCATATGTCAGCATGGCAGCACTTTCAGGACGAGCAGTGTGACGTCGTCGTCTCTGTTGGCCGGGTGGCCGGTGAACTGTTCGATGGCCTGTTGCACAGCTTTTACGATAGCCTGGGCTGGTCGGTGACGGTGAGTCTGCAGGCAGGTCAGGAGTCGATCTTCACCGAAGGGTTCATCGTTGGGGCCTATTGCTTCGGTGACGCCGTCTGTAAAGAGCACGAGAACATCGCCTGGGGCAAGCGACAGTTGTTCAGTTTTGTAGCAGGCGTTGGGAAGGACGCCCAGGAGTAAGTCGCTGTGGCTGAGGCGCTCTGCTTCGCCGGAAGCGCGTAGCAGAATTGGAGGAATATGACCAGCATTCACGTAGGTGAGCTGACCGGTGGAAGGGGTGTAGCGTGCCTGGAAGAAGGTGATGAAGCGGTCAGGTTCGGTGTTTTCGCAGATGACTCGGTTAATCTGGGCCGTGCTCTGTTCCAGGGTGTTTTCGAGTGGCACAAGCACGTGCAGGCAGGCCTGCAGGTTCGCCATGAGCAAGGCGGCAGCCATGCCTTTACCGGCCACGTCGGCAATGGCCAGGCGCAGGCTGCCGTCAGGTTCACAGAGCGCATCATAGTAGTCCCCGCCGACTTCCTGACTGGATAAGGCGGAGGCGGCCAATTCTACCCCCGGCGCTTCAGGTAAGCGTTGCGGTAACAGACGTTGTTGGATCTGGCGGGCCCGTTGCAGCTCACGCTCCAGCTGTTGGTGTTCAATCTGGGCTTCGATCAGGAACGTGTTGCGAATGGCCGAAGCAGCCAGCGTACCGAGGGCGTAGAGGAACTCGATTTCAGCAGGGCCGTAAGGCACGCCGTTGATGCGCTGGCCCAAGCCCAGCACAGCCTGTGTGACTCCCTGTTGTCGGATGGGCAGTACCAGGTGGAGCTGAAAGGCCCGCAGCCAGTCCCAATCGGCTGTAGCTTCGTTCAGTAGTAGGGGCTGTTCGAGCTGACCGAGCTGTTCGATGCGTCGGCGAGGCAGCGTAGAAGGCAAGCCACGGCTGGCAAGCACTTCAAAGGTGGCGGTGCCATCGGCGGTTTCGACGCGTACCAGCAGTAGATAGCGGTTGATCAGGAGATGGCCCATCAGAGCCAGTGAAAGCAAGTGCGCCAGTTGGCTACGGTCGATGGTTGCATTGAACTCCTGGGCCAGTTCGAACAGCGTGTCGAGTTGCTGCAGACGCAGATCCAGGTCCCGATTGGCCTGTTGTAGCTCTTCGATGAGCAGGGCATTGTGCAGGGCGGCTGCCGAGAGCGTGGCCAGTGCCTGCACAAACTCCAGTTCACGTCTGGCGAAGGGTTGGCCGGTGGCTTTGCGGCCCAGCGCGAGTAGACCCAGTAGTCGATGTCGAAACATCAGGGGCACTGCCAGCCATAGGCCGTGGGTGCGGAGTGCTTCGGGGACGTCGGCATTGTGGAGCACCTGATCTGAAGAGGGCAGGGGTAACTCCAGAATCGTATCAGGTTTCAGATCCATCGGGCCCCGCACATCGGCCACCCGAAAACGTTGCATCAGTGGATCGAACAGCAGCACGGCACCCCGGGTAACCAGCAGCTTACTCAAGGTTGAGAGCAGCAGGTTACGGATGACGGCTGCACGGTCGTCTGAAGTACTCAGCAGCCGGCTGGCTTCGTACAGGGCCCGCAGGTCAAAGCGGTCGGTAGCCCTGACCGTCGATTGATCGTTCATGGTGTGGAAGCTGCCGGGATTTCATCCAGGTGTATAACCTCGGCCTGGCGGGGGCGGCCTGCTTTCAGATGGAGGCGCACGCAGGTTTTAACCCGGTGTAACCCTTCGCGTCCGGCCGCCCCCGGATTCACGTACAGCATCCCGTTCAGGGAAGCGACCCGCTCAATGCGGAGGATGTGACTGTGACCACAGACGAATATATCCGGCTGTTGCTGGCGCAACCGGGCGGCAATGCCAGGCGCCCATCGGCCCGGACGGCCGCCGATGTGTGTCATCCAAATGCGTACGCCTTCCAGCGTCAGCCAGAGATCTGCTGGAAGCCGTTGACGGAGCTCGGGACCATCGACGTTGCCGTAGACGGCATGCACAGGTGCCAGGGTCTCAAGGTGTTTGAGCACCTCGAGCGATCCCACATCGCCGGCATGCAGAATCAGATCGACGTCGGCGAAAGCTTCGGGCAGGGCCGGGTGCCAGAAGCCATGCGTGTCGGAAAGAATCCCCAGAATCATCGCGCTGCCCGATGGTACACGTCTCGCTGACTGGCAGAGAAGATACGGTGCGCGTGGTTTGCATCAAAGGCACGGGGGAAACAGGCCAGAGGTTCAGCGGAGCGTCAGACGCAGGCCGGCCTGCATCCGTGGCGCTTTTTCTTCAGCTTCAGAAGACCAGAATAGTAGCGGTAACCCCACGAAGGGAGATAGTTGATAGGAAGGCCGGTTATATTCCAGACCACCCTGTGCCCAGATGATGCCCCCGTTATAGGTGCGTTCCCATGCAGCGGCTTCCTCGGTACCGCGCTTGCCAGCTCCCTCGGTAACGGTCCGCGTCTCTCGCGCTGATTCCATCAGGTTGTAGTAACGAGCAGTGCCGGTCAGACCTATAAAAATGTTGCTGCGGGCCGGGTTGAGCAGCAGTGCATAGCTCGTCAACAGGTGCAATTCCCATCCGAAGACCTGCTGGTAGGTGATTTCGAAGCGGGGAGGGGGGTCGGCAGGGGTCAATGCGGCATTTGGAGGGATCTGGGTTTCTTCCAGCGGGGTCCAGCGTTCGTAGCCAGTGCGAACGCGGCGCAGTCCGACGGCGTAGTTGGCGACTACAAAGGGAGACAGGAGCGATGAGGTGAGCAGGGCCACGTCGATCTGCGGAAAACCCAGGGTGCCATCTGCAGCCGGATCGACGGCCAGGCGAAAGGCATAGCTATCGCTTTCCGAAGCCTGATAGAACTTGAGCAGGATCCAGTCAACGGTCAGCGTGCGGCCGGTGGTGCCACCGCTGGCGTTGAGGACAACGCCCAGGTCGAGCTGGTCACTCAGCGCATAACTCAGGTGAAAGCGCAGGCCTACCGGAAGGCCAAACAGGCCACTGCTGGCCGGACCGCTTTCCTGATTGAGCGTGCGGGCACAGCAGAACAGTTCGGTGCCTACCGCATACCCATCGAAGAAGCTGCGATGGGCGGTTTCGCTCTGATAAAGTCCGTCGTTGAGCTGAGCAGGCACCTGCGCCCTGCTTGATGGGCCCAGACCACTGCCCAGCAGCAATAACGCGCTGCCCGTGCAAGCAATCCGCCGCAGCGTCCGGAAACCTGCGCCTCGCATGGTGGGGGAATAATGGATGAAAGCGATAAAGGTACGGGATCGGACCGTACCTTTTCTTAAATCTACAAACTTACAAATAATTTGCAAAAAGTCCAGCCCCTTAAAGCGTCAGGCTTTCGCCTGGCTGAAGGACCTGTACCTTGAACCCTTCTTGCTCCAGGCGTTGGCGGCATTGTTCAATGTCGATCTGGATGGGGGGAAAAGTGTTGTAGTGGATTGGAATGATCAGGCCTGGTTTGAGCATTTTGGCTGCTCGGACAGCGCCTTCGACGCCCATCGTGAAGAGATCGCCTACCGGCATGAGCGCCACATCTATCTGGTAATCTTCGCCATACCAGGCCATTTCAGCAAAGGGGCAGGTATCGCCCAGGTCATAGATTACCTTACCTTCGATTTCGAGGAGGTAACCGTTCGGGTTGCCTCCATAGGTGCCGTCCGGAAAAGATGACGAATGGCGGGCGTAGGTCTGCGTGACACGTCCCCAGGGAAATTGCCAGGAGCCGCCGGTGTTCATGGGATGTACGTTATTGTGCCCGTGCTGCTGGGCATACTGGGTGATCTCAAAGTTGGCGATCAGCAGTGCGTTGGTGCGGCGAGCGATGGATAACGTGTCGCCCCAGTGGTCACCGTGAGCATGCGTGAGCAGAATCACATCGGGGTGCAACTGGTCGGCCGTAACAACTCCCTGCGTGTGCGGGTTGCCCGTAATGAAGGGGTCAAAGAGCAGCGTGGTGCCGTTTGTCTCAATCTGGAAGGCCGAATGTCCGAAGTAGGTGAGCTTCATGGCGATCCTTCTGGTTGGGTTGATGCCCAGAATGTCTTCCTTTTAATAAACAAGCGACTCATATTTTTTGCCAGCCCGAAGGTCCGGGCGGCTTGTTACAATCCGGCTACGAGGGATAACGCATGGCGAGCCTGTCCAATGGGCTACGAGCGGGCTACGCGGTAGAGCCAGTATACAAAGCTGAGGAAAACGAGTACGCCCAACACGTGAGCTACGGGCGCGAAGCTATCCGGCACCAGGCGCAGCACGTCGGTACTCTGGGCCAGTGCAAATGGAATGGCCAGCAAAATGCCTATGAGTGCTTCACCGGTGATCAAACCGGAGGCGAACAGCAGGCCTCGCGATGATTCCTCTCGCCCTCCCAGCGCCCGGCCGGCTGCATACGACACGAGTCCGCCCACAAAGATCGGCACCGATAGCTCCAGCGGCAGGTAAATGCCCACGGCCACAGCCAGCACTGGCATTCGGAAGCTGCTGCCTCGGGCTTTAAGTACCTGGTCGGCCACGATGATGGCGACGGCGATCAGCGCACCGATGCCAATGATGGTCCAGTCCAGGCTGCGAGCAAAGACGCCTTCTGCCACCGATTGCATGAGGCTGGCCTGGGGAGCGGCCAGCATCTGGGATGGGTCCATACCAGGACGTGGAAAGACACCACCCAAACCGTAGGCATTGAACAGCAATTCCAGCACGGGTGCCAATACGAGCGCACCGGTCAGCACGCCCACCATCTGCATGATCTGTTGCTTGTAGGGGGTGGCCCCCACCAGGTGGCCGGTTTTAAGGTCCTGCATATTGTCGCCGGCGATGGCGGCCGCGCAGCATACGACTGCTCCGATCAAGATGGCTGTAGCGGCCGCGGCTGTGGCGCGTTCGGCATTTACCTGAAAGTCGATCTGACCACCCAGCAGCACCAGTAGCAGCAGCGAAGCGGTCAAGATCGTGGCGATCGTCACGCCGGAGATGGGGTTGTTTGAAGAGCCTACCAGACCCGCCATGTAGCCGGCTACCGACGCAAACAGAAAACCAGCGACGAGCGCAAACAGGACCCCGAAGGCTATGGTGGTCACGTAGGTGCCGTCCGAAGCCCCCAGGTGTGGCTGATCGATCACGTGCAGAAAGACGAACACCAGCGGTAAAGCCATGGCCAGCGTACCGGCCAGTACGAAGTGGATAGGGGTGTCACGCTCAGTACGCGGGATGGCTACCTGGTGGCCCTGTCGAGCTTCGCGGACGGCCTGCCAGGAGGCCCGCACGCCATCACGGATCGGACGTATGAGCGACAGCAACGCCCACAGGCCGCCGACCGCCATAGCGCCTACGCCCAGGTAGCGAATCTTGGTACTCCAGATCTGCAGCGCTGCTGCATAGCCTTCGGTCCCTTCGGGCAGTCCGTGCAGTGCCGTGTAGATAGGAATACCGAAAAGCCATGAGATCAGGCCACCGGCGAAGACGAGCGTTGCGATGCGCAGGCCAACGATATAGCCCACACCCAATAGTGCCACGCCCAGCTCGCTACCAAAGCCGAACAGAGCCCGCCCTATCTGCACGGCGCCGTCCACGGTCCCTGCCAGCACCCGAAAGCCCGTCTGGGCCAGCTTGACCAGGCCGCCTGCAACGGCGGCCATGGCAATATAGCGTACGCCCCGGCCGCCTTCGTCCCCCGCAATGAGCACCTCGGCGGTGGCGATCCCTTCGGGAAAGCGAAGCCGCCCTTCGATGATGAGTGCCCGGCGCAGTGGAATCGTAAACAGTACCCCCAACACGCCACCGGCTGCCGCCACGGCCAGCGTGTCGAGATAGGGAAAGCCACGCCAGTAGCCCAATAGAATCAGCGCAGGCAGCGTAAAGATCACGCCGGCTGCCAGCGACTCGCCGGCCGAAGCGGCCGTCTGCACGATGTTGTTTTCCAGGATATTCGTGCGACGAAACAGCCGCAGCACGCCCATCGAGATGACGGCGGCTGGAATGGAAGCCGATACGGTCATGCCTACCTTGAGTCCCAGGTAGGCATTGGCCGCCGCCAGTACGGCCGCCAGCACTACGCCTAGGATCAGCGCTTTAACGGTAATTTCCGATAGCGACTGTTCAGGCGGAATGTACGGACCGGTCGAAACAGAAACGGGACGTTCCATACGCCTAACGGATCAGCATCATTTTATGGGTCTGCACGCCTTCGGGCGTTTTCAGACGTAAAAAATACGTACCGCTGGGTAAATCTGCAGCGTCGAAGGTAAGCGTGTATTGCCCGGCAGCCTGCACCGCGTCGATCAGCACGCGTACTTCGTGGCCCGAAAGGTCCCAGATGGACAGACGAACAGGCATTGAGGTATGCAACTCGTACTGAATAGTGGTGCGGCCCTGGAATGGATTCGGAAAGTTGCCCAGCAGCAGCGCGCGGCCCATCTGGACAGGCGCCAGCCCCAGCTTGAATACAGCGGAAGGATAGGGCACGTTGCCTTCAAGCACCTGTTGAATGCGATAGTAAAGCACGGGTACTGCTGGCGGCGACGGATCCTGGAATGTGTAGGGAAGCCCTTCGCAACGAGCTGGCAAGCGGGCAATAACCGTAAAATCACGGCCATCGGTAGAACGCTCGACCAGAAACGCGCGGGTCTGGCGGTCGGTGCAGGTCCAGTTTAGCAGGACGTGCCCATCGTCGGCGCGTAGCACCCTCAGATGTTGCAAGGGTTCAAAGAAAAAGAGGTCGGCCCGGCGACGTTGTAGCCCTTGAGGTAAATGCGGTAAGGCGGTTTCAAAATCCAATCGAAATCCGTCGGTCGGTGGATCGGCTCGCCGAAAGCGGCGGCGAATCTGTGCAGGTGACCAGGCATGACGATCCAGCACAAGAACGTCCAGATAGCCTTCGAAGCCCGTAGGTGTGGTTGGGGTAGCAGGTCGACCACCGAGGACCAGCGCACGTGGGGGATCGACCGGCGTGCGCGCTGTTGAAAAGAGCGAATCGACAGCCCAGGCGTTGAGGTAGAGCCGGCTCCACCCCGAGGAAGGATCGTGCGTGAGCGTTACATGGTGCCAGCTGCCGTCGGCAATCGGGCGTGGGGTGATCAGGGCCTGATGTTGGCCGGGACGTCCCCGGTAGACCCGTAGAAAGCCGGCTTCGTCCAGTACAAGTTCCAGGGGGTAACTCTGCTGTTCGTCGCCGCTCCAGGTGGAAAGTACCACCGCCTTGCGGGTGGTGCTTTTAAGCCAGAAGGCCAGCGTGAACGGATGCTGTAGATCCAGCCAGCGCCGCAACGTATCGGTTAGGGGGAGCGTCCAGGTACTGTGCTGCACGGCCAGCACATGATTCCGGGGGTTTTCCAGGTCGGCCGGTTGTACGAGGAGTGGCAGACGGTACATCCGCGTTGTGTGTGAAGGCGTAGAGGGAGCAGCGGCGTTGGCTGATTGGAGGGGAGCAAGTTGCCAGAATACTACTCCTGGATTTCCCGGCGTTACCTCAATGCAAAGTACCAGCGGGTCGGTAAGCGGACGGGCAGGTTGTAGCGCAAAGCGACCGGCTGCCAGCGTGTCGATCCGAAGCGCCATTGGAGGGCGGCCGGAACGCAGGGCCCAGGCGCGATGTACCGACCAGTCCGGTGGTACTGCCAACAACACCCCGTAGAAGGGGACCTCGCCTTGCCAGCGAGCAAACAGGTTGGCCGGCTGTTCGGCCAGCAGACGTTTGCCGCTCCAGAGCGTCTGCAATTGCGCCCGCACGGTGCCCGCCTGCAGGCAGAATACCAACCATGCGGTCTGCATCAAAACACGCACCCGCCTCTTCATGGAAGCACGCCGACGGAGCGGCGGTCTGGTAGCAGATACGTTACCCGTTGGAAAAGATAGGCGTGGACCCTTCTGCTGTCAAATAGGGTTGACAGCCAGGACGTGACCAACCATCCGGCTCCATTTTGTCATGCCTCGACGTTTACGTATCGGTTTGTTGACAGGCGGCGGCGATTGCCCGGGCATCAACGCCGTTATTCGGGCGGTCACCAAAAGTCTGATCCTGCAGGCAAACGCCGAAGTCATCGGTTTTGAAGATGGCTATGAAGGACTGATCGAGGGACGGTTTCGGCCACTTGAGTTTCAAGACGTCAGTGGCATTCTGACACGAGGGGGGACGATTCTTGGTACGAGTAATCGGGCCAATCCTTTCCGCTATTATCGCCGGGCGGAAGCGGATGTATCCGCTGAGGTGATCGCGCTATATCGGGAACTGGAGCTGGATGGCATTGTGGCCATTGGGGGCGATGGCACCATGAGCATTGCCCATGGCCTTTCGGAGCGAGGTCTGCGCTTCATCGGCGTGCCCAAAACGATCGACAACGATATCTGGGGTACGGAGCGTACCTTTGGTTTCGATACGGCTGTGCATATTGCTGCAGCGGCTATCGACCGACTGCACACGACAGCGCAGAGCCATCACCGCGTGATGATCTGCGAGACGATGGGACGCTATGCGGGCTGGATTGCACTCTATGCAGGTGTAGCAGCGGGTGCGGACGTAATCCTGATCCCGGAGCTGCCTT
This sequence comes from Rhodothermus sp., assembly GCA_030950375.1. Lineage (GTDB taxonomy): Bacteria > Bacteroidota > Rhodothermia > Rhodothermales > Rhodothermaceae > Rhodothermus. The sequence continues at coordinate 48,660 of JAUZRN010000053.1, forward strand.
TCGACATAGAGATAGTAGCCGAAGTCTGTCGTGAGCGAGAAAGTGACGGCCGCCGCTTCACGATCATTGTGGTGGCCGAAGGCGCACGCCCTGAGGGCGGGACGTTCCATGTGCGGGAACACGTGCCCGAAAGCCCTGACCCGATCCGGCTGGGGGGGATCGGCTACGAGCTGGAGCGCCAGCTTCGGGGGCGACTACGCAGTGAAGTGCGCACCACCGTGCTGGGCCATGTGCAACGAGGAGGTACGCCTACGGCCTACGACCGCAATCTGGCTTCGGCTTTTGGCGCCTATGCAGCCGCTCTGGTACAGGCTGAACGATACGGATGCATGGTGGCGCTCCGCGAAGGCCGGCTGACGGTCGTGTCGCTGGCCGAGGTGGCCGGACGTACCCGCACTGTGCCGCTTGACGCCCCTATGGTGGGCGCTGCGCTGGCCGTGGGTACCTCGCTGGGGGTTCGAACGCTGGCCTCGCCGTTGAGGGGTACCCAGCCAACAACACCGCTGGCCTGACCGAGCAACCTTGACAAGCAGACGTTGCACCATGAAAGTCTATCTGACCGGAGCGACCGGGTTTGTCGGACGCTACGTGCTGCAGGCGCTACGAGCCGCGGGCCATCAGGTGCGCTGTCTGGTGCGGCGGCCCGATCAGAACCTTCCTCTGGAAGGCCCGGGGATAGAAAAAGTCGCCGGCGACCTGCTCCAACCTGAGACGTTCGCTGGCACGCTCGAGGGCTGTGAGGCCGTCGTGCATCTGGTAGGGATCATTGCCGAAAAGCCCCGGCAGGGTATCACGTTTGACGCCGTACACCGTCGCGGGACGCTCCACATTGTAGAAGCGGCCCGGCAGGCTGGCATTGAGCGCTTTATCCACATGAGCGCCAACGGCGCCCGCCCTGATGGCACGACAGCCTATCAGACCAGCAAGTGGGCCGCTGAAGCAATTGTACAACAGGCTGGTTTTTCGCACTGGACCATCTTTCGACCGTCGATCATCTTCGGTGACCCCCGAGGGGCCCCCCTGGAATTTGTTTCTCAGCTGGCCCGGCAGCTGGTCCGTCCCTTTCCGGTTCTTCCTGTATTCGGAGATGGACAGTATCGTTTGCAGCCAGTAGCCGTCGAAGTGGTGGCTGCCGCCTTTACGCAAGCACTGACGAAAGCCGAAGCGCGGGGACAGATCTACTGCGTGGCTGGTCCGATCGCGCTTACCTACAATGAAATTCTGGACATAATCGCGCGCGCACTCTATGGCCGAACCAAACCGAAACTGCATTTACCGCTTACCCCAGTACGCCTGCTGGTCGGTACCCTGGGACGCCTCGGGTTGCTGCCTATCACGCCAGCGCAACTGGCCATGCTGATTGAGGGTAACACGTGTGATCCGTCCGCATTATATCGGGACTTCGACGTACCGGAAGTGGCTTTTACGCCGGAGACGATCGCTTACGTGCGCCACCTCTCCTGAAGCCAGGACGGTACGGTCCGTAGATCAATCCGGCCAGGCCTGCACGGGCAGCGCGAAAGATAAGCAATGAGCTTTCGTCCGTTGTGAGGCGATTCTGCTGGCGGTCATGTTCGCCAGGGCACCTCTTTTCGTGAGAATGTGTGGGGCAAAGGCATGGCCAACGCAAGGGTATCAGGTCGAACGCCAAAACAACTACGGCAACGCTTACCTGGAAGGCGCAACGTCAACGGGCTCAGTTAGCTCGAGAAGATCCAGTGGAGTCGTGAGGCGGCGTGTTGAACAACGCGCGTGGTACGATGGTCCTTTGTATCTTGAGGCCGATTGTGCAAACGCGCTGTGCGACAAACACCCCTGAGGCAAAATGGCTGAACGCGTGGGTGCTTCCCGCAAAAAGCATATAGCGATTGCTGGCAATATTGGAGCCGGAAAAAGCTCACTGACCCGGGTGTTGAGCGAATACTTTCAATGGAAAGCTGTCTATGAGCGCGTTGATGACAATCCGTATCTATCCGACTTTTACAACGACATGCGCCGCTGGTCTTTTAATCTCCAGATTTTTTTCCTGTCCAGTCGCTTTCGTCAGCAGCGCCAGATCGAGGCATTGCCTCATTCCGTCGTGCAGGATCGGTCGATTTATGAAGATGCCGAGATCTTTGCTCGCAACCTGTATGAGATGGGGCTGATGTCACAGCGTGACTACGAAAACTATGTGGCCCTCTTTGAGATCATGACGTCGTTTTTGAAGCCCCCGCATCTATTAATTTACCTGCGGGCTTCGGTTCCTACACTGGTGCGGCACATCCAGGCACGCGGGCGACCATACGAAACGGCCATTCGGATCGAATACCTGGAGCGGCTCAACCGACACTACGAAGACTGGATCGCCCGTTATGATCTGGGACCCAAGATGATCATCGACGTAGATGAGCTGGATTTTGTGAACTCCGAGGAAGATCGACGCGAGGTAATCCGGCGTGTAGAAAGCCGTTTGTTCGGACTGTTCCCTGATGAGTAAGTGGTTGTCATGGATCGGGCTGGCGCTGATGGTGTTGCCGGCTATGGCGCAGGCACCGGCAGATACGACCAACGGACGGTTGCCCGTGGGGTTTGGATGGACGCGCTGGGGAACCGTCCTGAGCGATACGCTGCCGGCACGTCAGGCGCTGCTGCACGTGACGGATCTGCTGAGTCGCCAGGCGGGTACCTTTACCTATGCCTTCCGGCTATTGGGGTGGCCTGAGGGGTGGAGCCCGAACGGCCTGCCACCTCATCTGATCGGCCTGCGCCTGGACGGACGCCCTTTCAACGATCCTGTCACCGCTCGTCCGGTCTATGAACTCCTGCCGCTTTTTTTTCTGAGGCCTATCCGCACAGGGCCTGCCATTGATCATGCACCGATGGCTGTTTATGCAACCTTACGTCCTTACGGCACACTGCGTCCACTGACTGAGCTGCGCTATCGTACAGGGGGAGATGGCCTGCAGAGCATCATGGCCCTTCATGTGCAGAACCGAAGCCTGTCGTTTCGAGGACGACCGGGCCTGTTGCAGTTGCTTTTCGGCTACGGCGGTCATGCCATGGAGGGCGCCTATCCGGGAAGCCGTCTGCGACGAGGACGCCAGGTGGTGGCACGGCTACGTTATCAGCAGTACGAATGGGCCCTGGAAGTGATGAACCTGCACAATCGCATCCAGGTAGGGGCACACGGTGGCGTGTTGCCTCATCCAGGAGGGCCATTTGAAACCATTTATGAACCTTTCGGGGCCTCGGTCCGCTATCCGACAGCCCGACGCCAGACTATCCGCAATGATCTGACGCTGACGCTACGCTTGTATACCGGTCTGTCCGAAACACCACTGACGATCTCAGGCTACTGGACAGCCCAGACCTTTCGCTACCGCAATCCCGAACTGGATACGCTTGTCGCAAAGACAAACCGCTACGGCTTCTATCTGGAACAATCTCTGAGCGGTATTCTCTGGCGGTTGGAAGGGGCATGGGATCACCTGCGTCAGACCAACGCCTGGGCTGATACCGTGGCTACGGGACAGGCACGTGCACGCATCCGGCTGCTGGCTACCGACACGTTGTACTGGCGTACCTGGCACCTCGGCCTGAGCGGCCAGTTGTTCTGGCAGGAAGGACGGGGAGGGACGGACGCAACGCTGACGCTGGCCCGGTCGAAAGGACGCTTGCGACCTGTATTGCAGCTGGGCATGCATCATCCCGAAATTCCCTGGGTGTTTCAGACCGGCTGGGGGAAACTCCTGCAGCCGTGTACGAAATGCCGAGGAGGACGCATCGTACGACTACGACTTGGCCTTCAGGGAGCGGCCGGCGCTTTGACCGGAACGCTTGAAGGATTCGCTACCCGCTTGGAGGCAGTGCCCGATCTCTACGTCGTTGGGGCAAGCGATACGGTACAGGTGCAAACGCCCGCCGCAGCAGTCGTGCAGGGAGGGCTAACGTTCAGTATGGACTGGCGCCATACGGTCCGACGCGGCCTCTATGCCGGCGTGCAAGCAACGGCGTTTCAGACCTACAATGTAGACGCCTCGATGCTGCATCGCCGAATAGCCAGGGCACTGCCCGATCTACTGCTACAGACCCGCGTAGGGGTGCGGTTGCTTCTGTTTCAGGAACTGCATACAGACCTGTATCTACTGGGACGTTACTGGACGGCTTTTCAGAGTCGCATACTCCATGCGCCTACCGGGTTGCTTGCACTCCCTGAATCTAATGCGCGCCGTTTTGGGCCAGCAGGTACGCTGGACCTCTATATGGAAGCGACACTGCGCACGGCCAAGCTGTTTCTTGTCTGGGAAAACATCACCAGTGGCACTGCGCTGCAGCCTGGTGTGTTGCTGGTACCTGTCTATCCGCTGCCAGCTCGCCGCTTACGCTTTGGCGTCTACTGGCCTATATGGGACTGATCTGTTAAGGATCCCGTAGATGGATGGAGCTCTTCAAGCGCAAAACAGGCGCAACGAATCTCCTGCGCTTTCTGGAGCGACGATAACGTTGCAAGGACAATTTGGATTGTTTGGGGAAGTTTTTTGAAACGGTGGCTGTTTCTACAGGTGCGGGCTGGCTGTGGGATGAGGCTGTGCGACATGGTCTCGGTCTGGTGGTTGTTACAGCAGGCAAACAAAGGACGCTCCATGGCGACGCCAGCTTCCACGTAGTCATTAGGCTTCAACATGGCTGTTTAGCAAGGCGCTCAACCTTTTGCAAACAGCTGTTTCAACCAGCAGTCGGGTGCCAGCCCTGGACATCACCGGTCTGCCAGGTACAGGTGCCTGAGATTTGTCTATGGCTGACGTTCTGGCCAGGGTCGGTGTGCCGGAGCGATCCAATATGCTCTGCTTTTAAGGGGGAGCTGTCCGAAGGGCTGAGGGGGCTCTACGCGACAGGTGATCGGCACCTGGGATCGTGGCAATGATGTTCAGGGCAGGGGCCTCCGCTGGTCCTTTCCCGACAGGATAAACTCAATAAGATCCCGTCTCGGTCTTGACGGAGCTATGCTGCCATTGGCGTCCTCCCAGCATCAGGCCTGCGCCGGCGACAGACATTCAATGTATATGGCGTAATTGCAGCAATCTGAAAGATTCCCCTTTGAGCGGAGGCTGTCCCAAGGCGTGCTGTTGTCCTGGTGGTGCTGGCGCAGAAGATGAGCACCAGGCGTCACGTAGTCCGCCGCTTCTTGCAACGATTTTATGGAAAGCGCAGGCCGGTTTGTATTGAAGTTTCGTGGACGTATAGAGAAGCCACACAAACTTCACAATACACCGGCACCTTTGGAGGGATAAGATTGTTAATTTAGACAACGTCTAAAAAAAGATATAACGGGTGGGATGTACGGAAAGCTGCAGGCATTCTGGAAGGCTGCGCCGGAGGGATTTACTTTTCATCTGGTGCCTGGACGTGGACACTACAAGTACTTTCTGGAAGGTAAGGGATGTCGGCTGGGCGTGCTTTTTGAGGACACGTTGAATGTGTATTATGAGTGGCTGGCGGAGGATGGGGAGCCGGTGCTGTATGGACCGGAGTTGCGTTATCGCTGGATGTCCAAGCGGGAGCTGGCGCAGTTGATTCTGGAGGGGGGGTGGGAAGTGACCGAAGCACGTCCAGACGTTGTTCCGCTTTGATCAGCGTTCAGCCAGTTCGGCAGCTTCTTCCAGGCGAACGCTGACCAGCGTCGAGACGCCCGGCTCCTGCATGGTGACGCCGTAGAGGCGGTCTGACAGTTCCATGGTGCGCAGGTTGTGGGTAATCAAGATGAACTGAGTGTTTTCAGAGAAGCTGCGCAATAGCCGCATGAACCGTTCGACGTTGGCCTCGTCCAATGGGGCATCCACCTCGTCGAGGATGCAGAACGGGCTGGGTTTGGTCAGGTAAAGGGCAAAGAGCAGGGCAATGGCTGTCAGGGCTTTTTCGCCACCGGAGAGCTGGGCCAGTGTGCTGGGACGTTTGCCGCGTGGACGGGCCAGAATTTCGATAGGGGATTCCAGGGGGTTGTTCGGATCGGTCAGTTGCAAATCGGCCTGCGCATCGCCCCCGAAGAGCTCCCGGAACAATTCTTGAAAATTGCGGCGAATTGTTTCGAAGGTTTCCAGGAAGCGGCTGGCGGCGGTCTGATTGATTTCGTGGATGGTGGTCTCCAGGGTGGTTTCGGCCGATTCCAGATCCTGCTGCTGACGCAGGAGAAAGTCCAGCCGTTCTTTCTCCTGCTGATACTGTTCAAGGGCCAGCTCGTTGACCGTGCCTAACCCGCTCAGGCGGCGGCGAAGCGTTTCGACCTGTTCGCGAGCGGCCTGCACGTCGAAGTTGGCCGGTGGTTCGGGTAAGCGAGCCAGATCGGTAACGTCCAGATGCTCACGGGCGTGCTCGGCCAGACCGGTCAGACGTGTGCGCGTTTCGGCCAGCTGTACCTGGTACTGACGTTCCTGCTGTTGTTCCTGTTCGTAGGCGCGGCGGAGATCCCGAAGCTGGCGCTCGGTACGTTCAAAAGCTGTGCGGAGTGCAACGAGCTGCTGACGGAGTCGCTGCACTTCGGCCTCGACGGGAGGTAGTTCGGCAGCTCGGGCCCTCCGTTCTTCTTCGACAGCCCGGCGCCGCTGCTGATCCTGTTGGAGGCGTGTTTCCAGCGTTTGAAGCTGGCGGGTACGTTCCTGCTGCCGCCGATCGATCCCTTCCAGCCGTTGACGAAGCTGCTGTTGCTCACGTTGCAGGTTCTCCAGATGGTTGCGCGATTCGGCCGCCTGCAATTGCACCTGGTGCAGGCTTTCCATCGCCTGCTGGTAGGCCGCTTCCGCCTGCTGCAGGATGGTTTCAGCCTGTTGCAGGACGGCCTGCCGGTCGGCCACTGTCTGTTCGGTTGCTACCAGCTTTTGCTGAAGCGCCTGTAGCTCGGCCTCAAGCGCTTCGCGTTCGCTGTTGAGTTGTTGGCGACGTGCTTCCAGGCTTTGAAAACGCTGGCGCAGCGTTTCACGCGTGGCTTCCTGACGGGTGGTCTGCTGCTCGAGCGCGCGTAGTTGTTGTTCGGCTTCGCGAAGTGCCCGTTGCTGTTGATCGAGGGGAAGTGCCTGTAGTTGCTGCGTTAGCGTCTTGCGGGCTTTGCGAAGTCGAGCGATCGAAGCTTCCAGGGTGTGCATTTTGGTCTGGAGGGTAGCCAGGCGTTCGCGGCGGTCGAGTCGGCCACTGAGGGGGGAACGAGAGGCTTTTGCACTGCCTCCGTGCCACCAGCTCCGGCTATCGATCCATTCGCCCTGTGGCGTAAAGAAGCGGGCCGGTGCTGATGTGCTCTGTGCCAGACGGCGGGCCGTCTCCAGATCGTCGACCAGGTAGGCATTGTAGAGTAGCCATACAGCCAACGGTTGCAGGTCAGGATGTGCCAGCCGCACATGATCAAGCAAAGGACGGGCACCGGGAACTTCGAGCAAGGCAGGTGGATCAGGTAGGCCTTCCAGCACAATGAAGGTCGCACGGCCTTTTTCTGCGTCGCGCAGTAGCTGGAGTGCCTGTTGCGCTTCGGCGGGAGTGGCTACGACAATCCAGGTAGCCCGCTCGCCGAGGGCGGCGTCAAGGGCTGGTTGTAGTTCGGGCGTGATGCCGAGCAGATCGGCGACTGTCTGGAGCGGGGCGTCTGTCCAGCCTGAAGTACGTGCCAGGAAAGGGACTGCTTCCGGAAAGTCTTCGTAGGCCGTCAGTAGCTGTTCCAGCAGTCGGGCTTCAGCGCGTACGGCTTCCAGAAGGCGTTCCTGTCCGTGGAGCTCTTCATCGCAGGTTGCGATTTGCTGGCGCAGCTCCTGTTGGCGGGCTTCCAGTTGCTCCAGTTGTTGTCGTAGTTGCTCGCAGGCTTGTCGGGCATTTTCTCGGCGGCGTAGCGTCTGGGCCTGCTCTGTTTCCAGTTGTGCGAGTTGCGCCTGCAGGGCTTCTTGTTCAGCGGCGAGTCGCTGCTGTTCCTGGGCCAGCAGTTCGCGTCGGTTGCGCTGGCGGTCAAGTTGCCGGTGGGCTTCGTGAATCGCCTGCTCGGCCTGTTGCAGTTGGTAGCGGACATCCTGGACGCGCTGGCGATGTTGGTGGAGCTCCTGTTGGGCTGTGGCCCGTGCCGCTTGGGCCTGGCGCAGTGCGGCTTCCACCTGCTTATGCTCAGCGGAGGCTTTCTGGAGGGCTTGCTCGGTGGCCTTCAGGGTCTGTTGCAGGCGTTGCGTCTGGCGTGCGGCCTCCTCCGACTCGCGCTGGAGGCGTTCCTGCTCCCGTCGGGCAGACTGCAGGCGTTCGTCCAGCAGACGGCTTTCACTTTCGAGGGTTTGTAGCCGCTGCTGGAGGGTGCGTAGCCGTTCCCGAGCGGTCTCCAGCGCGGCTTCGGTCTGCGTGATCTGCTGTTGTAGGGCAGACTGTTCGGCCTCGAGGGCTTCGTAGCGGCGGCGAGCTTCACGCAGGCGCGTTTGTACCGCTTGCAGCAGGGATTCGAGCCCTTCGGCCTGTTCGCGGAGTCGGTCGTAGTCGTAGCGCAGGAGCCTCTGTTCCAGCGACTGAAGTTCGTCGCGGTAACGGCGGTAGCGTTCGGCACGGCTGGCCTGACGCTTGAGGGAATCGACCTGGCGTTGGACTTCCTCGATCAAATCGCGTAGACGGATCAGGTCGTTGCGTGTGGCGTCGAGCTTGCGGAGTGTCTGGGTGCGTCGAAGTTTGTAGCGAGTGATGCCGGCCGCTTCTTCGAAGAGATGGCGTCGATCCTGGGCATTATCTGAGAGGATATCTTCGATCATTTTCAGTTCGATGACCGAGTAGGCGCCGGCACCCATGCCCGTGTCCATGAACAGCTCCTGGATGTCGCGCAGCCGACAGGGGGTACCGTTGAGCAGGTACTCGGACTCGCCGGAGCGGTAGAGGCGGCGTCCAATGGTTACTTCGCTGAAGTGCAGGGGAAGAATGCCCTGGGTGTTTTCGATGGTCAGCAGCACTTCGGCCATCCCGACGGGCCGGCGGCGGGCTGTGCCGTTGAAGATCACATGCTCCATGCGTTCGGAGCGGAGCACGCGGGCGCGCTGCTCACCGATGACCCATCGGACCGCATCAACCAGGTTCGACTTGCCGCAACCGTTGGGTCCGACGATAGCCGTAATGCCCTCGTCGAAGTGTAGGACCGTCCGGTCGGCAAAACTCTTGAATCCCTGCAGTTCAAGCTTACTCAGATACATGGCCGTCCCCTTCGT
>JAUZRN010000054.1 GCA_030950375.1 Rhodothermus sp.
TGGACATGCTGTATACAGATCGCCTGCAAGCGAAACGGTCTGCTTGAGGCGTTGCAGAACTGCGAGGCAGTGTGAGCATGGTTACTTCGGGTCAGGCACCCAGGCGCAGAGGCAGCCTCCAGTAGTTCGTGCCGGGATGCATGTAGAGCACGGCGTTCTGGTACCGGTAGTTGATAGGGCTGATTCCTGCATGGCTTCCCTGAAGACGGCAGCACCAGGTGCTGGTTCTGGCAAATGCCTGTGAACCAATTGCAGCGTTATGGCTGCTGGCGTATCATGCGCCCCGGGTACAACAAATATGGCTGGAGGTTATGAAAACGCGCACGCTTCGTTCGGATCTGCTGATTCTGCTGGCCACAGCCATCTGGGGTTTTGCTTTTGTGGCGCAGCGTGTGGGGATGGAGCACATGGGACCTTTCTGGTTCAATGCGTTGCGCTTCACTATGGGAGGGCTCGTATTGTTGCCGCTGCTCAGACGGCATGACGCTGCCGATGTGTCCCCTGCCGTGCAGTTTCGGGTGGGATTGCTGGCCGGACTGATCCTGTTTCTGGGTGCTTCGGCGCAGCAGATCGGCCTGGTCTACACTACGGCTGGTAAGGCGGGCTTTATTACCGGACTGTATGTAATTTTTGTACCGCTCCTGGGCGTTTTCTGGCGGCAACACACCTACCTGGAAGCCTGGCTGGGAGTGGGGCTGGCGGCCGCCGGGATGTATTTACTGAGTGTAGCCGAGACGCTCGCGATCAATCCTGGCGATGGGCTGGTGCTGATTAGTGCTCTCTGCTGGGCCTTTCATATTCATCTGATCGATCGCTATGCACATCGCATGCCACCGTTTCGGCTGGCGTTCACGCAGTTTGTGGCCTGTGCGCTGCTGAGTGGCCTGACGGCACTGCTGGTTGAAACACCTTCACTGCCAGATGCCCGCGAGGCCTGGGGGGCCCTGCTGTATGCAGGTTTCCTTTCGGTAGGAGTTGGCTACACGCTGCAGGTGGTGGCGCAACGGGAAGCGCATCCCACCCATGCGGCCATTCTGTTCAGTCTCGAAGCCGTCTTTGCGGCATTGGGGGGCTGGTGGTTGCTTGATGAGACGCTCACGACACGCCAGCTTTTTGGCTGTAGTCTGATGCTGAGTGGCATGCTGCTTTCACAGCTACGTCCTTTTACCCGACGCACACCGGTTTTTATGTAAGTGGTATTTGATTTAACTCGAAAGATGTACGATATTTAATAGCGAGCCTGAAAAGTTTCAATATGTTGTCATGGATATGCGACCCGGTGACATTGGATGGATGCCCCGGGTTACGGGTGTGTCGGCCGAGCGGGAACAGTACCGGGAGAAGGAGAAGACGGCACGTCGGGTGCGTCGAAAGAAAAAAGGCGAACGGACATCGGATACCCCGCGTGCGGCTTCCGCAGGAGATACGGGCCGGCATATCGACCTGCGGGCATAGCCGGTTTCCTTCGTGACAGCCTCTGTCGAATCGGGTAGCCGCTATGTAGGCCGTTTCAAGAAGCGGTGAGGACCGATAGTCGCTCAGCAGATCCTCGGGAGCTGTTCCCCACTGGGCAGATCAAGGATGCGGGTGGTCCCGATGGTCGTATGCAGGGTAACCATCCCGGCCGGTGCATCGGTTGTCACCTGACCGATAAGGCAGGCGTCGGCGCTGACCGGTATTTCCCGCAGCAGGGATAGGGCCCGCTCTGCTTCAGCTTCTGGTACGAAGGCAACAAAACGGCCCTCGTTGGCGACGTAAAGCGGATCGAGCCCCAGCATTTCGCAGGCACTCTGCACGTCGGAGCGTACGGGAATCGTCGCTTCGTCGAGCCGGATGGACAGGCCGGCTATCTGAGCGATTTCGATCAGAGCGGCTGCCAGTCCCCCGCGCGTCAGATCGCGCAGGCAGTGGACTTCAATTCCGGCTTCCAGCAGCTTCAGGACCGGTGTTGCCAGCGGTGCGCAGTCACTTTCGATGGCTGTCTCAAATGCCAGTCCTTCCCGCACGGCCATGATTGCCATACCGTGGCGCCCCACGTCTCCACTGAGCAGCACCACGTCACCGGGTTGTATAGCCTCAGGGCCGATAGAACGGTCAGATTCGATCAGGCCAATGCCCGTTGTATTCAGGAAAAGTCCATCGCCCTTTCCGCGATCGACGACTTTTGTATCGCCAGTAACGATCTCGACACCGGCTTCGCGGGCGGTTGTCTGCATTGATTGCGTGATGCGCGCAAGCGTCTCCATGGGCAGGCCTTCTTCCAGGATGAAGCCGACGCTCAGATACAGCGGCCGGGCGCCGCACATGGCCAGGTCGTTTATCGTACCGCAGACGGCCAGTTTGCCGATGTCGCCGCCGGGGAAGAATAGCGGTTGCACCACATACGAGTCGGTCGTAAAGGCCAGCCGTACATTGCCGATGCACAGGGTGGCGCCGTCGTGCCGGCGTTGCAGCTCGGCACTGGCGAAGGTAGTCGCAAGGGCATCGATGAGCTGTTGCATCAGACGGCCGCCCCCACCATGGGCCAGCAGCACGTGCGGATACTGTTGGATGGGGAGCGGGCACGCAGGTACGAAGCCGTTCTGATCGCTCATGGCCTCAAAGCAGGCTTTTGCATAAATCGACGATACCGGTAGTAAGCAGCGCAGGCGCCCTCGGACGACACCATGGGGGCGCCCAGCGGATGCTCAGGGGTGCAGCGCGTGCCAAAGGCCGGGCATTCGGTCGGTTTGCGTGCGCCCTGCAACACCGCGCCTGCGATGCACTCGGTCGCTTCTTCGGCCGCTTGCGTCATGACGCCAAACTTATGTTCCGCATCGTAGGCCCGATAAGGGGCGCGCAGTCCCAGCCCACTCTGTGGCAGCTCGCCGATCCCTCGCCACTTGCGGGGTACAACCTCAAACACTTCTCGAATGTGCTGCTGGGCCGCCTCGTTGCCCTGGCGCCGCACCGAGCGCGTGTACTGGTTTTCTACCTCATGGCGTCCTTCTTCAAGCTGGCGGATGCACATATAGAGTCCCTGCAGCAAATCGAGCGGCTCGAAGCCTGTCACGACAATCGGTACCCGGTATTTTTGCGCGATGGGCTCGTACTCTCGGTAGCCCATGACCGTACATACATGACCGGCCGCCAGAAAGCCCTGCACACGGTTGTGGGGCGATTGCAGGATGGCTTCCATTGCCGGCGGGACAAGCACGTGCGCTACCAGAATAGAAAAATTTTTCAGACCAAGCCGGTGCGCCTGCAACACGGCCAGGGCGTTGGCCGGCGCTGTCGTCTCAAAGCCGACAGCAAAGAAGACTACTTCCCGGTCAGGGTGTTGCACGGCCAGGCGTACGGCGTCGAGCGGCGAATAGACGAGGCGCACGTCACCGCCCTGCGCTTTGACCGAAAACAGGTCGCCCTGAGTACCCGGCACGCGAAGCATGTCGCCAAAAGAGCAAAAGATTACACCGGGCATTGACGCAATGGCAATAGCTTTATCGATCAGCTCAACGGGGGTAACGCAGACCGGACAGCCGGGGCCGTGCACCAGCGTAACGCCCGGAGGCAACAGCGCGTCGATGCCAAAGCGCACAATCGCGTGCGTCTGACCACCGCAGACCTCCATGATCGTCCAGGGACGTGTGGTGATTTTCGTAATCAGCCGGGCGTAACGCAGCACAGCCTCTCGATCGCGGTACTCCTCAATGAATTTCATGAGACGTCAGGTGAATCAAGTTCTTCCAGCTCGTCGATTTGCTGCAGGTATTCAAAGACGCGGTGGGCTTCGGCTTCGTCCACCACGCTGATGGCAATGCCCACGTGTACCATGACATAGTCGCCCACGCGGGCTTCCGGGACGAAGGTCAGGTTGACTTCTTTCTGAATGCCGCCAAAGTCTACCTTGCCACGCCGGGTAAGCGGGTCTTCGTCCAGGAGGGCGACGATCTTACCGGGTACGGCCAGACACATGGCTTGCGAGCACCTGGTTCATGGGTTCGGGCATGGTCAGCCCCCAGCGGAGGGCAGCTACCTGGCCCAGCGCCAGGCCTCCGTCACCGGGTGCTACCTGATGGTGAATATACGGGCGAAATCCGGCTGCGCGAAGCTGGCGAAGCGCCGATTCGGTAAGCAGGCGATTCTGAAAACAGCCGCCGCTGAGCACGACTGTCGGGCAGTCAATATGCCGGGCAATGGCAGTAAGGGCGGTGGCCAGGCTTTCGTGAAAACGCCGGGCGATGACGCCTGCAGGCACACCGCGATCCCGATCGATAAGCAGGGTTTCGAGTAAGGGCGCCCAGTCCAGTATCAACCGGCCGTCCCGTTCTTCCAGCGTCAGTGGGTAAGGGGAGAGGGGGCCTTCGGCCGTTTCCGCTGTAAACTCCAGCTGCATGGCCGCCTCGCCTTCGAACCGATTGTACTGACACAGGTCGAGGAGGGCCGCCGCCGCGTCGAACAGCCGCCCGACGCTGGTGGTCCAGGGAGCGTTCAGGCCACGCACAACCATCCGGGTCAGAAGGCGGCGGGCTTCGGGCGTGAACGCAGTGGGCGGTAGTAGCGTCAGCGCCGCGTCCCCTTTCCAGGCGTAGAGCAAGCCCAGTGCCGCACGGCGAGGTTCGCGGACCGCCCGCTCACCGCCGGGCAGCCGAAACGGGCGCAGGTAGGCTATGCGCAATACCCGGGTTTCGGTGATCCAAAAGCATTCGCCTCCCCAGACAGTCCCGTCCGTTCCGTAGCCGGTACCATCCCAGCTGAATCCCAGCACAGGGGGCCGTAGTCCATGCTCGGCCATGCAGGCCCATACGTGAGCCACGTGGTGTTGGACGGCAACAACCGGTCGGCCCAGCCGGGATGCATGGTACGTGGAGGCATAGTCCGGATGGGCGTCACGCACCACCACCTCGGGCGCGCGTTCGTACAGTTGCGCGAGGTCGTCGATCACCCGCACGAAGGCGGCACGGGCTTCGGCCGTCTCCAGATCGCCGATGTGCTGACTGAGCCAGACGGTGCGGCCAGAGGCCAGCGCCACCGTGTTTTTCAGATGACCGCCGACGGCCAGCACCTGCGTTGGGCGATCTGGCCAGTTGTCAGGCAGTACGACGGGTAGCGGGGCATAGCCGCGCGCACGTCGCAAGAGAACCGGATGGCCGTCAATAAAGCGTACGACCGAGTCGTCGCAGTAGCGAACGATCGGACGATTGTGCACCAGGAACAGATCGGCCAGGTCACGCAACCGCACCAGTGCTTCGCGTTCGTCAATGCAGATGGGTTCCTCGGAGCGGTTTCCGCTGGTGGCCACTACTGGAAAGTCCAGCTCGGCCAGCAGCAGATGATGCAGCGGGGTATAGGGCAGCATGATGCCCAGATAGGGATTGCCGGGGGCTACCGAAGGCGCCAGCGTTTCCCGGCCCACCGCGGTTTGGCGCAACAGCACGATAGGAGCTGCTGGCGAGGTTAACACGGTAGCTTCGGCCTCCGAAACGTAGGCGTGCGCGCGAACTGCCGCGAGTGACGGATACATCAGGGCGAAAGGTTTGGCTTCGCGTCCTTTCCGATGCCGAAGCGTGCGAACAGCCATTTCGTTACGGGCGTCAACCATCAGATGAAAGCCGCCCAGTCCTTTGATGGCTACGATCCGGCCCTCACGGATCGCGTCGGCGGTGCGCTGGAGCGCCTCGTCCCGTTCGGCTAACACGTTGCCATTGCGATCCCAAAGCGCCAGGTGCGGACCGCAATCAGGACAGGCATTGGGCTGGGCATGGAACCGACGATCCCGCGGATGCTCGTACTCGGCCCGGCAGCGTGGACACATCGGGAAGTGCCGCATCGTGGTATTGGGGCGGTCGTAAGGCAGCCGTTCAATGATCGTAAAACGAGGACCGCAGTGGGTACAGTTAATGAACGGGTAGCGGTAACGACGATCGGCCGGGTCGAACAGCTCGCGCAGGCAGTCGGGGCAGGTGGCCAGATCCGGCAGTAGAAACACCTGGCGATCACCTTTGGCCTGGCTGGGGACAATTGTGAACGTCGTGTAACCTCGGGGTGGCAGCTCGGCACAGGTGACGCGTCGGATCCGGGCGGCCGGAGGTGGCTGGCGTTCCAGTCGTTCTCGGAAGCGCACCAGTTGCTCTGGATTGCCTTCGACCTCAATGGTGACACCGGCCGGGTCGTTCCCCACCTGGCCGGTCAGGCCCAGCTCGTGGGCCAGCCGATAAACGAACGGCCGGAAGCCGACACCCTGCACGGCACCTTCGACGTGCAGGCGCCAGCGCGTCAGTCGGTCGATGGTGGAGCGCATTCGATCTCCAGGCTTTCCAGATAGACCTCGTCTCCTGCTTCGACCAGCTCGCCGATGCGCCCGCATTGCGGACATCGCCAGTCGGCCTCCGAAGGCTCATAGTCACACCGGCATCGGGCGCAGTGGAAGCGCATGGGACGGCGTTCGCAGATGAGCATCAAACCAGCGGCTGGCCCATCAGGATCGAGCAGGTGCGTCACGTAGAACCGGAGCGTTTCGGGCGACAGATGGGAGCGCGCGCCCAGCACCACGTATGCCGCGCGTACACGTCGGGCACCGACGCGGCGCGCTTCCGCCTCGATGAGGCGCACCAGCTCACGGGCTATGCTCAGCTCATGCATCGTGCAACTCCTGCAAAATGGCTTCGACGGCGTGGGGGATAGCTGCCGCTACCTCCGGCGAAAGCGGTCTGCCAGGTTCAAACCATCGTCCTTCAATGCCGTAGATGATGAGCCGACGGGGAAGTCGGCCAAGCTGCCGGGCCAGTTCGACAACTTCGGCCAGCCCGATGCCATGCGATGAGACGGCTGAGCGCACCGGCGTCGGCAGGGGGACCGTATGAGCCTCAAACCGGTGCAGTGTGCCAGGTAGTGCTCCGGAGTAGACAGCGTCGCATACGATGACCAGCTCGGCATCGCCCCAGTAGTCGAGCAAGCGGAGCGGATCGGCCAGCGTAAGCATACGTACCGTATCGTTTAACCGGGACCGAAGCTGCGCTATCGTCGTCGGTCCGGCGGCGTCGTCGCCACGCAGCGGGTGACCGAGCCCGATTACCACTTTCACGTTCGGTCCACGTGCAGTTTCAAAAAGTGGGTGGCGCATGAGATGCAGGGATCGTAGTTGCGAATGGCCTGCTCGCAACGCCACTGGAGCTCGTTATCAGGCAACGTAAGCGATCGGGCGACGAAATGTCGCAGGTCCTCTTCAATGCGACGCTGATTCTGGGACGTAGGCGGTACGATCTGGGCCTCCAGAATGGTACCCTCGTCGTCGATCGTGTAGCGATGGTAGAGAATACCTCGAGGCGCTTCGGTGCAGCCATGTCCAGTGGCAGTCCGAGGGGACACCGCAACAGACGGTTGTGTTGGCGGTTCGTACGCTTCAATCAGGCGTAACGCCTCGTCGCAGGCGTACAGAATCTCGATAGCGCGCGCGATAATGCTCTGAAAAGGATTACGACATTCAGGCAGAAACCCTACTTCACGGGCGGCTTCCTGCGCCAGCGGCGAAAGCCGGTCAAAGTTCAGGTTGAAACGGGCCAGCGGTCCCACCAGATAGGCGCCACGCCCGCGAATCCGAGCATGAAGGGCATTGGAGTGGGACACGTGCTCTTCCTCAATATGATCGTTAAAGGCGGCAATCGGGATGTCCAATCCCCGGTTCGAGACCAGTCGGCCGTCCAGAATGGCGTATTCGTTGTCGTGTCGTAGCGCAACAAACTCATAGTCCTGTTCGAAGTCCGGAAACTCAAAGCCGGCTACCCAGCGCACTGTATCGCAGGCGGCATCGCGCGCCCAGCGGAGCGGGTCCACCAGCGCACGTAACGCTTCCGGCCGGGGGGCGCGGTAAAAGCCACCCACACGCACGTTGATCGGGTGAATCTCTCGGCCGCCGATCACGCGCATCAGCTCGTTGCCGATTTTTTTGAGCTGAAGTCCCTGCCGGACCCGGTCCGGATAGTCGCGTGCCATCTCGAAGGCGCTTTCGTAGCCGAGAAAGTCAGGCGCGTGCAGCATGAACACATGCAACGCGTGGCTTTCGATCCATTCGCCACAGTAGAGCAGGCGACGTAACAGTCGCAGGGGACCGTCCACTTTCACCTCGCAGGCATTTTCCATGGCCGTGCAGGCGCTCATCTGGTAGGCGACCGGACAGATCCCACAGATGCGCGCTGTTATGTCGGGGGCTTCCAGAAACGAGCGCCCGCGCAGGAATGCTTCGAAGAAGCGGGGCGGTTCGTAAATGCGCAGCCGCACATCGGCCACCTGGTTGTTACGAATGCGAACGTATAGAGCCCCTTCGCCTTCGACGCGGGCCAGTGCCTCGACACGAATCGTACGGTGACGACGAACCTCCGACATGGCAGGATTACGGGTTGGATGGAAGGTGGGAGGCTTTCCGAAAAGCCGGCGCATAGGCGTTGAAGGTACGCAGGGCCCGTTCGGCATCGCGGGCCGGCACATTGAGCTGTTCCTGCCACCACTGCATGAGCGAGGCCGGATTGGACGTTTCTTTCGGGCCAAAACAGGCATAGCAGCCTCGGTTGTAGCTGGGGCACAGCGCTCCGCAACCGGCCTGCGTGAGCGGCCCCAGACAGGGTGTGCCATGGGCGACCATGACGCATACGGTCCCCTGTCGCTTACACTCGACGCAGACACTGTAGGTGGGAATGTTGGGGCGTCGGCCCTGCAGAAAGGCTGTAATGACTTCCAGCAGTTGCGCTTTGCTGATCGGACAGCCGCGCAGTTCGAAGTCGACGGGTACATGCTCGGCGATCGGTGTCGACGTGGCCAGCGTCTCGATGTACTCCGGCCGGGCATAGACGAGGCGCGTGAATTCGGCCACGTCCTGAAAATTACGCAACGCCTGAATGCCGCCCGCCGTGGCGCACGCGCCAATCGTCACCAGAAAGCGCGAACGCTGACGAATCTGACGGATGCGCTCGGCATCGTGTGATGTGGTGATGGAGCCTTCGACGAGCGACAGATCGTAGGGGCCACGCACGGTCGCCCGCGAAGCCTCCAGGAAGTAAGCGATTTCTACGGCACCGGCTATCGCCAGCAGTTCATCTTCGCAGTCGAGCAGGCTGAGCTGGCAGCCATCACAGGAAGCAAACTTCCAGACGGCCAGTTTGGGCTTGCGTCGAGCCATGGCATTAGCATTCGCGGATGGTCAGCAGTCGAGCGACACGGGCAAAGTTGAACACCGGCCCTTCTTTGCAGATAAAGACCGGACCGAACTGGCAGTGGCCGCACAGGCCGATGGCGCATTTCATGTTGCGCTCCATGGACAGGTAAAGGTGTTCCGGCGCTACGCCGCGCTCGATAAGGGCCTGGGCTGCGAAGCGCATCATGATTTCCGGACCGCATACGAAGGCGACGGTCTCGTCGGGATCGAAGTAGGCTCGAGGAAGCAGCGTGGTCACCACGCCCACGTGCCCAAACCACCCTGCCCCGGCATGATCGACGGTCACCTCTACCTGCACGTCGAAGCGACCGCGCCAGCGCTCCAGCTCGCGCACGTAGAGCAGGTCGCGCGGCGTGCGGGCGCCGTAGAGCAACACCAGATTGCCGTAGCGATCGCGGTGCTGCAGCAGGTGATAGATGGCGGGACGTAGCGGAGCCAGTCCGATACCGCCGGCCATGACCACCACGTCATAGCCTTCGGCAGCCTCAACAGGCCAGGCGCTACCGAACGGACCGCGCACGCCGATCACCTCGCCCGGCTTGCAGTTGCACAGTGCGCTGCTGACCGCGCCAACCGCCCGGATCGTATGTGCCAATCGGTCCGGCCGGGCCGGATCACCACTGATTGAGATCGGGACTTCGCCAACTCCGAAGACGTAGAGCATGTTAAACTGGCCGGGACAAAACGCCAAGCCGCTCGTATCCAGCGGTTCCAGTTCCAGGGTGTACGTGTCGAGCGTTTCGCGGCGGCGGCGCACTACACGCCAGCGCGCAGGCGTCATGGGCATCAGCGCCGAGATCGTTTCTGTCCGAGCCAGGAGCGTTTCATTCATGCTGCCTCAAGGGTGCAGGGGTTGACGTCGGGGAGCCGCACCGTACATGTCGAGTAGTTGCAGGCGGGTGGCCTGCAGGCGTTCGACAATAATCCGCGTAAAGCGGCTGAAGATTTCGTAGCCCAGCCGCGGATCTTCGGCACATTTCTGCCGGATGCAGGCTCCGTCGAAGGCCAGCGCCCGTACCAGCGTCAACGCCCGGGCATCGAACTGATTGCGATAGGGCGGCACCAGCCAGGACCAACCGAGCACATCGCCTTCGTTCAACGTCTGGATGGTCACGGTGCCCCGATCGGGCAGATGCACCTCAAGCGCAACGCGGCCGTATCGGAGCAGGTAAAACGCGGTGGCGGGTTCGCCTTCACGGAAAATATAGGTGCCAGCATTGAAGCGCACGTTGCGAGCGCAGCCAGCGATCAGCTCCAGGTATGGCCGTTCAAGCCCCTGAAAGAACGGGTGCTCGGCCAGTAGCTCCTTAAGCGATCGTTTTGGAGTCATGGCGTCGGGAAGGTTTAGCAGTAGCACGGATAGCCGCTACCTCTTCGGTCAGGTCGATCCCGACGGGACACCAGGTGATGCAGCGGCCACATCCCACACAACCCATCACGCCAAACTGATCAATCCAGGTAGCCAGCTTGTGCATGAGCCACTGACGGTAGCGGGCGCGGGTGCTCTGACGCACGCTGCCGCCGTGGATGTAGGAAAATTCGGCCGTGAAGCAGGAGTCCCAGCGGCGCACGCGCATGGCTGTCTGACCGGTCAGATCGGTAACGTCTTCGACGGTGTGGCAGAAGCAGGTGGGACAGACCATGGTACAGTTGGCACAGCTCAGGCAGCGCCGGGCTACCTCCTCCCAGCGCGGATGTTCGTAGCTGTTCTGCAGCAGCTCCTTCAGTCCTTCGGTCTCCAGCTGGCGGCCCATCTGTTCGGCAGCCGCCTGCAAGCGGGCGTCGGCGGCGGCTACCTCGTCGGGCTGTGCCGTGCGATGGGGCACCTCCTCCAGTACGGCGCGGCCGATCTCGCTTCCTACGGTTACGACGAAATAATGACGTCTGGTCTCCAGCACTTCGGTCAGGGCCAGGTCGAAGCCCGACGTAGCGCGAGGGCCTGTCTGCATCGAGGCGCAGAAGCAGGTACCGCCGGGTCGGGTGCAGTTGACGGCCAGTAGAAACAACCGTTCACGTACGGCCCGGTAGTAGGGATCGACGTAGGGCCCGCCGAGGAAGACACGATCCTGCACGGCAATGGCGGCCAGCTCACAGGCGCGCACGCCAATGAACGCATACGCTTCTTCCGGAAGAGACGTCTCCGTTACGCTGAAGTCCCCGTCACCTTCAGTGCGCGTGGCCTGCCACAGGCGTAGCGTCGGCGGAAAAAGAAAAGCCTTCCAGCTCTGGGGACCGACCACATACCCGAAGAGGGTAGGAACCTCCTGGCGGCGGAGACGATAGGTGCCGCCCTCTTGCTCGTCGGTCCAGCCAATGGGAAGGTCGTCGCTGCACTGGATCCGGTCATAAACGATGGCACCGTCGCGCACGCGTGGCCCGATCAGCGTGTAGCCACGGCGCGTCAATGCTTCGAGCAGCACGTCGAAATCCTGACGTTCCAGAAGTTGAGCGGTTGCCTGGTGCATTGTGTATCAACAATTGCCTGAAGAGAATCGGTCAATTCCGCCTTATGGACACAGCGCTTCAGAGAAGCTCCGGCCCATGCATTCGGACGCCTGGCTTCAAAGAGCAACCCCCTATGATCCGGCGCAAGCGTGCAGGTGTAACGTTTCGGTTACGGCAGCCTTTCACACTTCCAGGAGCCGTCCTTCGCACCTGTGCAGCAGGCGTTCCCATTCGTGGTTGACCTGTTTCTGCAGCTCATCAAGCAGGTGTCGGTTTTCCGGGCGTAGCAGGTGGCGAAAGCGCCCCTGCGTCTTGACCCATTCGGCAAGGGGGAGCGGCCTGCGCGGTTGGTAGTTCAGCCGATATTCACCATTGATCACTTCGTAGAGCGGCCAGAAGCATGTTTCAACGGCCAGGCGCGCGATTTCGACCGTCTGCGATGGATCGTATCCCCAGCCACGCTGGCAGGGCGCCAGCACGTTGAGGAAGCTCGGTCCCTCAACCTGCACAGCCATCTGGATCTTGCGCACCAGGTCCTGCCAGTGCGAGATCGACGCCTGCGCTACGTAAGGCACATGGTGAGCAATGACGATCTCGGTCAGGTCTTTGCGCTGCTGAAGCTTGCCCAGGCGCTGCGTACCTACAGGGGTGGTGGTCGTGTGGGCCAGCGGCGGGGTAGCGCCACTGCGCTGGTTGCCGGTATTCATATAGGCTTCGTTGTCGTAGCAGATGTAGGTGAAGCGATGGCCACGTTCCAGCGCGCCCGAGAGGGCCTGTAGCCCGATGTCGTAGGTGCCACCGTCACCGCCAAAGACAATGATGCGCACCTCTTCGGGCAGCTCGAAAGGAACAGATCGGCCATGCTGGCGCTTGCGGTTGAGCACGCGGAAGGCTGCTTCCACACCGCTGGCAGCCGCAGCCGCATTTTCGAACGCCACATGGAGCCAGGGCACGTTCCAGACGGTCGTAGGGTAACGGGTGGTGGCGACCTCCAGACAACCTGTTGCGTTGACGATGACCACGGGCGTGTCGATGGCGTTCAGCACCATACGCACCACCAGCGGTACGCTACAGCCGGCACAGAGCGAATGCCCACCCTGAAAGCGCAGCTCGCGTTGTTCGCGCTCGGCCAGTTCTTTGAGTGTTTTCAGGCGAAAACCTTCGCCGTTGGTTGAAAACCTGGAAGTAATCATGGCATCTCCCTGCAGGTTAGGCGCGCACGCCCAGGTAGTGCAAGACGGCAGGCGTGTGCGGATCCTGAATGCGGGTCAATGCTGCGGCAATCTGATCGGGGGTCACGTCGCGTCCACCCAGTCCATAGGTAAAGTTGTACAGCCGCGGCCGTTCGGCCTCGGGTAGGTCGTACAGAGCAGCGGCCATCTCCACATAGAGGGGCCCCCAGCTGCCGAAGGACAGGGCCCGGTCCATCACGGCCACTGCCTGTTTGCCGCGTAGCGCTTCGGCCATGGCCGCATGCGGGAAGGGCCGAAAGAGCCATGGCTTCAGCAGGCCTACCCGCTGCCCCTCCGCCCGAAGCGTATCGACGACGGTTTTGGCGGTGCCGGCTGTCGATCCCAGTACCACCACGGCATAGTCCGCGTCGTCAAGCTGATAGGCTTCGTGATAGCCCGGGTAGTTGCGGCCGGTGGCTTCCGCATAGGCGCGTTGCACTTCGAGAAATACCGTCAGCACGCTGCGCATGGCGTCATCCTGCTGCCGCTTGTGTTCGTAGTAGAAGTCGGGCATGTCGAAGGGACCCTGTGTGGTCGGGCGTGTTGTGTCGAGTAGCGGATACCGTGGCCGGTAGCGTCCCACAAAAGCACGGGCTACTTCGTCGGGCAGTAGTTCGACGGCTTCGGCCGAATGGGTGAGCGTGAAGCCGTCCAGGTTGACAATGACGGGCAGCCGGATGCGCTCGTCTTCGGCCAGGCGCACAGCCATGAGCGTGTAGTCGTAGGCCTCCTGGCAGTTTTCGGTAAAAATCTGGACTGCGCCGGCGTCACGGGCCAGCATGGCGTCGGAGTGGTCACAGTGGATGTTGATCGGCCCGCTCAGGGCCCGATTGCCCAGCGGCATCACGATCGGACAGCGCATGGAAGCTGCGATGTAAAGGACTTCGATCATCAGCGCCAGACCCTGTGAGGCCGTGGCCGTCATGACACGGGCGCCGGCCACCGAGGCCCCCACGGCCGCACTCATGGCCGAGTGCTCCGACTCAACATTGATGATTTCCGTATCGCAGCGGCCGTCGGCCACCATCTGTGCAAACTCCTCAATGATAGGTGTTTGCGGTGTGATGGGGTAGACCGGCACGACGTCGGGTTCGATCTGGCGCATGGCATGTGCTACGGCCTGTGCGCCCGTCAGCAACTGAGCGGCTTCGAGCCGGGGAGTGACCACAAGCGTCATGGCATCACCTCGGGTTGGGCGAGACCGAAGCAGTGGCTGGTTCAGGAGCGCCTTCGGGGATCATCGTCAGCGCGCCCGTCGGACACATGGCCACGCAGATCCCGCAACCTTTGCAGTAATCGTAATTGAAACCTTCCATCAGGCGGTCGTGCACCACGATGGCCGGTTCCGGGCAGTGGGCCCAGCACAGCAGGCAGTTCACGCAGCGCGCCTCGTTGAAGACCGGCCGTTCGCTGCGCCAGCCGCCGGTTCTGGGAAACCAGCGGATCTCTGGAGTGATGACCCCGCCGATGGGCAGTGCATGGTAGGGTGGCAACGCCCGATCGCCCGGGGGACGGGGACGTGGGGGGAGCGTCTCCGGTGGAACCGCCTTGCCCACATGCGTCTCGTGGTAACCTCGTCGCAGTGCCTCCAGGTTGGTTTCGACCACTTCAGGTCGGCGTTTGCCCAGGAAGACACGCAGTGCCGCTTCCAGCGCGGACAGCGCGATAAAGTCCAGCGTGCTGGCCAGCGCACCCAGCAGGGGTACGTTTGCAAAGCGGGAGCCCGTTGTTTTGGCGATTCCGGTGGCATCGACGCACACGATGCGGCCCGGATAGCCCGTCTGTTCCCGAATCGCTTCGGGCGAGCGCGTAGTGTTGAGCACCAGGGTTCCGTCCGGGACCAGCCCTTCGCATACGTCTTCGGCTTCCAGCAGCGTTTCGTCCAGCACGGCGACCCGCTGGGGCGCGTAGACGCCCGAATGGAGCACGATTGGACGGTCATCCAGCCGGTTGTAGGCCCGCACCGGAGCTCCGCTACGCTCCGGACCATACTCCGGGAATGCCTGGGCATATTTCCCGCTACGCAAAGCGGCCAGCGCCAGCACCTTCGAAACCGTGATGGCACCCTGACCGCCACGCCCATGCCAGCGAATCTCCAGCATACGCATCAGGCTTCCTCCTTCCCGTTGGTTACCGGCGAGGTACTGCGGCGAGGCTGAATCAGGCGGTCGATGGCACGGGCTGCCAGCTTGCCGTGCTGGACAGCTTCGACCACCGTGCCCCCACCGTTGACGCAGTCTCCACCAGCAAACACACGGGGATGGCTTGTGCGAAAGTTTTCGTCCACCCACACCCGGCCACGTTCCAGCCGGACGGCCGGCAAGGCAGCCAGCAGCTCGGTGCGGGGACGCTGTCCGATAGCAAAAACAACCGTATCGGCCGGTACCACAAACGCAGTTCCTTCGACTACCTGCGGCCGCGGACGCCCACCCGACGGATCGGGCACCAGGCGGGTGCGAACGCATTCGACACCGGTAACGCGCACGTCGCCCAGCAACCGTACCGGCAGGGTCAGCCACTCGAACTGCACGCCCTCTTCATGGGCGGCTTCCACCTCATGCCGAAAGGCCGGCATCTCGGCTTCGGTGCGTCGGTAGAGCACGGTGACGTGCCGTGCCCCCAGGCGCACCGCCTCGCGGGCTACATCGATGGCTGTGTTGCCGCCGCCGATCACGACCACCCGGTCCCCGACAGGGGGCGGGCTCATGGCCTTGAGGCGTTCGATGAAGCGTAGCGACGGCCATACTCCTTCCAGGTCCGTTCCTTCCAGCGCTAACGGTATGTCGCCGTCCATACCCACCCCCAGAAACAGCGCATCGTGCCGCGCTTCCAGTTCGGCCAGCGATACGTCCTGGCCGATATGGGTGTTAAAACGAAAGGTAACACCCAGCGCCCGGATGGCCTCCACCTCTTGAGGCAGGGGATCGACCATCTGCTTGTACGGCGCAATGGCCGAGACGACCAGCCCTCCAGGCTCCGATCGGGCCTCGTAGACAGTCACGGCATGGCCCAGGCGTGCCAGCTCGGCCGCACAGGCCAACCCGGCCGGACCAGCCCCCACTACTCCGATGCTGAGCGATTGCCGCCGGCGCTGCGGACGTGGATGGATCTCGATGCCTGCTTCCAGCGCAGCATCTGTGGCATAACGTTGCAGGCGCCCGATGGCCACGGGCCGCCACTGCTCGTGGGTCAGCACACAGGCGCCCTCACAGAGCGCTTCCACCGGACAGACGCGCGCGCAGGTGCCACCCAGCACATTGGCTTCAAAGATGATTCGGGCCGAGGCAAACGGATCGCCCTCCCGAATGGCCTGAATAAAGCCGGGAATGTCGATGTGCGTGGGGCAGGCTTCGATACAGGGAGCCGGCCGACCATCCCGTCCACACTCCAGACAGCGCGCAGCCTCCAGAAAGGCCTGTTCGTCCGTCAGGCGGGGGCGCTCCTCCTCGTAAACCGTACGAATGTTTGCCGTCATTTCCATGATACGGCCTCCGGTTCGTGGCATCTCGTACGGCGGCTGCCCCGCCTCATAAGAGGCATTACAGGAGTCGCCCTCATTTAGCTGACTACAAGATCATTCATATGTTGCAGTTGGGAGGTGCAAACTGTAGAAATAGACGTGAATATGATAACAAAAATATGTGTGGAATTTTTGTATCACAATACATTGGTTAACCAGGTAATCCAGGACGTCAGCCCTTCACCGGTTCGACAGGAGAGTTCAAAGACGGGCGCCTGCGTAAGAGCGCGGAGATGCGTGTAAAACCGGTCGCGGTCAAAGTCGCACAGCGGAGCCAGATCGATCTTGTTGAGGACGACGGCGTCGCTACGGGCAAAGATGGCAGGGTACTTCAGAGGCTTGTCGTGCCCTTCGGCGGCGCTGACCAGGCAGACGGTGTAGTGGGCGCCCAGATCCCAGTGGGTAGGACAGATCAGGTTGCCGACGTTTTCGATGAAAAGCAGGTCGAGCGTGTCCAGATCGAGCCGGCCGATTGCTTCGTCGATCATACGGGCTTCCAGGTGACAGGTGCCGCCTGTGTTGATCTGGACGGCATCCCGTGCACCGGCCGCCAGCACCTGCTGCGCGTCGATGCTGCCGGCGATGTCGCCTTCGAGCACGCCGATGCGGTAGTGGTCGCGAAGGTGCTCGAGGGTGCGTCGGATCAGGCTGGTTTTGCCAGCACCTGGTGCCGCGATCAGGTTGAAGACGCGCACGCCGGCCTCGTCGAAGCGCTGTCGTAGCGAGCAGGCCAGCGCGTCATTATCGGCCTGTACGCGGCGGGTTATCCGGACGATTTTGATCGCGGGCGTCATGGCAGGTTCAGGCAAACAGTCCGAAAAGCAGCAGCGCAATGCCGGCATAGCGGAGCGTCCCGATGCGCTGGCGGTGGTGCAGCAGCTGTCCAGACGCGTAGCCGAGCAGCACCAGTACCGCCGTGGCAAGCAGCAGACCGGACGCGTACGATAGACCCGCGCCGGGGAGCAGCTCGGTGCCATGGACGTGTCCGTGCACCAGTCCGATGAGCGCGACCAGCGGCAGGCCGATAGCCTTCGGTACCCGCAGCAGTAGCGTCAGTGCGGCACCCAGCAGCAGCACCGACATGAGGATGCCGGATTCGGTGGCCGGGGTGGACCAGAATGCGCCCAGCGGCAGACCGATCAGTACTGCACCCAAGAAAACGGCAGGCAGCCAGCGACCGGAGGCCTTCGGTTGCACGGTGGCCCAGAGTCCGACCCCCAGCGCAGCCAGCAGGTGGTCCAGGCCTGTCAGCGGATGCAGCAGACCATGGCCAAGGCTGTCGGACGGCATCAGGCCGGTGTGGGCCAGGACCGACATGGGGAGGGTTGCCAGCAACATCGGCAGCCCGCGCTGCAGGACTGCCCTCAACGCAAAGCGCTGCTTCATGGCAGTAGCAAGGATTCGGGTTGATAGAAACAAACACCCCGCTTTTAGAAGAAAAGTCCGAAACGCCACCGGACAAGCATCCCCCACGTAATTCTTCAAAAGATCACCGTGACCAAGAGTAACTCTTTCCCCACAGGCAGGTGTTTACAGATAGTAGTGCGTCCGGTAATTGGAGAAAGTGGTGCCGTAGAACTTTTCTAGTGAGTCAATTCAGGTGAGTATGCCCGTTGAATCGATTCAGGATGGAGGTTGACCCGCTATTTTACAGAACGCTCACCTGACACACATAGATCGGTGCCAGGACTTCTGTAAAATGTCAACATAATGTTAATGGAAGTTCATGCGAATGGACGTCTTTATTATTCTATAAGCAGGCTCGCTTTGGGAGGCTGGTTGCGAAAAAAGCTTCGGCGCAGGTTGTGACAGGGAGCCGAGAGGGCACTCTACTGGACAAGTAGATGTGTTTTAAATTTTTTGTGAAGGCAGAGGGGGTGACAGTAGGCAGTTGCTACGCATAAATTACGTATGCTTTCTGAGAAGCGCAGGTTAATCAAGGACAAATCTTAATCTTAAGGAGAAGATCATGAGACGCTATGTGATCGGGCTATTCGGCCTGGGGCTGTGGTTGAGCTTGCTGGGGGTGGGGCCGGCTTATGGACAGCGGCCATTTCCCTCCCCGAATAACCCGGACGAGGAGCAGCGCGAGGAGTGCAATGCGATGGTGCGTTCCGGAGATCAATGTGAAAACGTGGGAGGGGGCATTCCGTTGGACACCCTTGTTTTTTGTAACAGAAGTTTGGACGATCTGTTACAAAATTGTATATATCGAGATCGGGGTAGCGCCCGTTACGGTTAAAATTCCTGTCAGTGTGCGTGGAGAGCAGCGCGTTCACGTCTATCGGTGTATGGCCATACGTAATGAAAAAAGCTGTGTCGTAGGGGCTCAGCAGAACATGCCGGTTGGTGAGTGTCAGGTAAAAGTATAATGCAAGTTCAACACATTGATCGCCTATGAGATCGCAACCGATCTGTGGCGGATGGGGGCTGGTCTTCGTGTTGGCCATCGGGTTGGGCGGATGCGTTCAGGACGGGCTTGAGCCGAATCCGTCCATTAAACTCAGTGAAAAGTTTGTTTTTATGGATTCGCTCATGTATGATAGGTTTCATTTACCTCTGATTCAAAAGTATAAAGAAAGTTTTCTGAAGGGTATCTCAGATTATGTTGTCGATTCTCCATGGGTGTATGTATCCGATGGAAGAACTTCTGTAAAAATATTTGACTTCTCTGGAAATTTTGTGGGGTTGTTAGGAAATATAGGCGAGGGAGTCGGTGAATATATGATGCCTGGAGAGATGTTTAAATGTCATGATATGATTGGAGTCTATGATGTACAACTGAGAAGGTTTAATTTTTATAAAAATGGTGTTTATGTTTCTTCCTTTGTATTATCTTTTGTTCCTGGAGGGAATTTGCTGGAAGAGCCTTTCTGTCGTAATGGTTTTATATATTTCGCTGTGCGCGGGTATCCTGATGAAGCGCCTTATCATCTGTTTCAGGTCGATACGACCGGTCGTTTTGTACGCGCAGCTTTCCGCATGGACGAAACCTATCGAGGCTATTATCATAGTGGAATCTTTCGAGGAAAAATTGTCGATACAGGTGATAAAATAGCTTTCGCACATAGTCTTTATAAAAAAGTTTTTATTTTTTCCTATCAATTGGACAGCCTGGGGGCTGAGATGATGCAGATGCCGGAAGCGTGCAGACAATGGACGTGGGAGCCAGAGCCTATGCATGCCCTGGATGATCCAGAAGCACATCAAAGGCAGCTCTTGAAATTGCACCGACATGTTCATATTCAGGCACCCTGTCTGTTTATAGACATGTATCCTTATAAGAATTTTTTTGTGTACAGTTATTTATATGGTCCGGCAGATCAGAAAATCGGTTATGCTATTTTCTGGGACAGATTAAACAGAAAGGCATACCACTTGATCGGAGGCGTGCCTCGCTATGTGCCACAGATGGACTATCTGGTAGCATTTGAGGGCGAGGAAGAGAGGGAGGATCGATGGGCGCTGTCGTTTTTTAAGCTGAATCTTGCTGCTTATGAGCGGGAGTTTGAGGAGTTCATTGCGCGGTATGGGGGCAGAGGCATTGGAGATTCGGAGTAGCTCAGACAAGGCGCATACTTGGGGCGTTGCTGGAGGCACCGGTGAAGGGGACGGCCTATGTTCTCGCAGCCAGATGAGTGTCTGGACGCCGGACAGCTCCAGTGATCGAGGATGATTAGGGAGCACGCTGGGTAGCCCCTCTACTGCCATTGGCCCGCCGTCCGATCGTATTGACTGGATCGCAGGATACAAATTCAAACAGTGATATTTGGGATCCTGTACCCTACAAAACCTTGACCCTTCACCTGTATTAGCTGTCGCGGTAGCGGTTCGTTGAAGAGCATGTCGAGAATAGAGCTGTCAGTCCGCATTAGACTCCTTCTTCATAAGTTCTTACGCTTTTAAGTCGTTGTATATAGGCATCGGGCAAATTGTGTTCTATAGCTCCTTGGATGAGTAGTTCAAGATAACAACGTTTTGGTCTGAGGTCTTTTTGTACTTTGACAGCAATATAGGTAACTGCTTGCTGTGTCCCTGCCTTTGTTTCTACCGTTATAGGAACGCGCCTATAATGTTGTGGCACCCCTTCCAGGCTATCCAGTTTTTGTAATTCAGTTTCACTGAGCCGATAAAGGACTCCATAAACAATATCTTCTTTATCTGGCTGAATATTTGCATAACCAATGCCGTTATCGGCAAATTTATCAAAGGTCAGGGTGTAGCCCTTTAGCCAACCCATCTGCCATGCTACGCCCGTCCTACCAACGCGCTCCTCCAGACGGGTAGAACACATGTTCGATCCGTATGCAAAATACCACCTGTCCATTGGGACACCTTAATTAACGCAACTTCTAGTGTGTATAAAAAAAGATAAGCATTAAATCCATTAAGAGAAGAGAGTTGCTGACGCATAACATCATAAGCTGCTGCAGAGCGTGGCGCAGAAGTCGCCCCCTACACGCACTGGTCAGGTCTCGTCCTGGGCCATTCCTCTGGGGGAAGTCCCTCTGTGCATGTTTCTGTTCAAAACCGCAATGATGGGAGTGATGACCAGGGTAGGAGCCAACCATAAGATAAAGGCTGGCTCGAAGGTAAAATTGACGACAAGGAATGCCGTGATGGTCGCAATAGCACTTGCCAGCATCATGGTTAGATGACGTCCAATGCGTACTTTGCCCGTGACACCTCTGGCGTAAAGCGTTTTAAGATCACCGATGCTCAGCGCAGCGCCAATTCCAGCAAATACCAGCATGGTAATGCCGTTGTTGTCGTTTGAAAGCAGCAGGTAAGCGCCATAAGATGCCATAGCAAGCGACACCAATAACATCCCCAGCGAGCGAACCCAGTCCATACGCTGAGGCGTGCCACGACGGTTTCTGGCATAGCGCCAGCCTGAAAAGGCCAGATAAAAGCTGAAAATAGCTACCAGTAAAAGGAATACATTTGCAGTAATGATGGAAAGTGGCGCCGCCGTCAAAAAGATCATAACCATGCTACCAAAGAAAATCCTGCCGCTGTAAAGGTGCCATCTGTGCGTTAAGTTCAGCGTTTTGGTGAGGGTTGCAATCACCGCAGTTGCCAGGGCTGAAAAGCCAGCGACTATGTGCAGATAAAGCAATA
Organism: Rhodothermus sp.; assembly: GCA_030950375.1. GTDB lineage: Bacteria > Bacteroidota > Rhodothermia > Rhodothermales > Rhodothermaceae > Rhodothermus. The sequence continues at coordinate 21,506 of JAUZRN010000054.1, forward strand.
CGTTTCATAACATACACTTAACTCCCGGGCAAGCTTGTGCCCTGTGTTCTGGTCTCTGATGATAGCGATCAGCTCCACAGAAGCGCCAGCGGAACGGTGGTCAGGTATGGTGTTTTTGTTAGCTGATCATCTCCATAATTCCCAGAGTTCGTTCATCGGCAATGGATTATTCTGAAGATGGACTAAACCTGCCTGACCTGGCTTCTGTGCTTCTGTGCTCCTGTGCTTCAATTATTTTGTCGAATTTGTCTGGCTTCGACTGATTCAGCTGCCGTTGCTGGATCGCCGTACTCCAGGGCAAAAGTTAAAACAATATGGGCTGCTGACACGACGAGGTTATACACAAAAAATTCGATCCTGTCAAGGGCTGTCTGCCATCGTTTCTCGAGCCATTGTCGCGACCGTTCCCCCGCCGGGTACTCCAGCGCGGCTCAAGGATGAATCAGCTCATGGAGCCAAGTGCCAGCCAAGTGCAGCCCGATCGGCAGGCCGTTCCTGTTCGCGTCCCGCTTCTGAAAGAAAAAGAAGAGTCTCCGAAAACAGAAACCCCTGCCGAAATGCGTGACAGGGGTTTCGCAACGAGCTCCTCGGGCAGGGCTCGAACCTGCAACCCCCTGGTTAACAGCCAGGTGCTCTACCAATTGAGCTACCGAGGAGTGAAAGCGGAGCCTAAATTACAACGAC
>JAUZRN010000055.1 GCA_030950375.1 Rhodothermus sp.
CAACGTTGCTTTCACATCTGCACGCAACGATTGCATCAGGTCCCTGAAGAATAGGCGGCATGTTTTGCATTACCGGGCGAAGTGGGCATGATATCGCCAGAGTTAAGCTGGCGACTTCCGCGTATGGTCTGCTTTCGCAACATCCCGGTGCATATGTACGGGCAGTGGATTACGAGCGCGTCTACGCAGTGCTCCCCAGAGGCATCTGGAAGATCTGCGCGCATTCGCTCCAGCAATCGGCGAGATTTTGTAAAGCAAGTCCCCCTCACGAAAACGGACCGGCGGCCTTTTTTCCCCTGATAGACAGAAAAATTTTTTGGCTACAGGAGGTTATGAAGCTACCCTGCACGGTGTCTATAGTATTATAGAAGGCGTCGTGCTGGCTGAACCGATTGAGGATCATGGCCAGACATCTGACCGGGGGGCATGCGTTGCGTGGGCCGCAGATTCTGCGGCTGCAGCGGCTGCTGGAGTGGCTGCGCAGTGGACGTCCCCTGACGACAACGCGAGCCGCCCGGCACTTCGAAGTGTCGCGTCGCACGATTGCCAGCGATATTGAGTACCTGCGGCGGTTAGGGGTGCCTGTGGCCTATGATCGTCGGCGCCAGACCTATTATCTGGAGGAACCCTTTACGGACAATCTGCCACTGATTGCGCTGGACCGAGCCGAGCTGGCGGCTTTTCTGGTGGCCCGGCTGGCGCTGGAAGCGTTTGGCGATACGCCGGATGCCGCGCTGCTTGAAGCGGCCGTCGAACGGCTGGCGGCGCATCTGCCCGAGCCTATTCATGTAGATCCCGACACGCTCACGCGTACGCTGCGCTTCGAGATGGGACCGCGCCCCCGCACCCCCTTGCGCTATCTGGAAGCGCTGCGTCGCGCGGCAGCTGAGCAACGGGTGGTGCACCTGCGCTACTATGCCAACTATGCGGACGCCATCACCGAGCGAGATGTAGAGCCGTATGCAGTAGTGGCCTACCAGAGTCGCTGGTACCTGGTGGCCTATTGTCGGCTACGCCAGGCCATGCGGGACTTCCGCATTGATCGTATCCGGCATCTGGAGCTGCGTGCGGAGACCTTTGTTCGGCGATCGGATTTCGATCTGGAGGCCTATCTGGGACCTGCCTTTGGTATGCACCGGGACGAACGTACCTACGCCGTGCACCTGCGTTTTTCGCCCTATCAGGCCCGATGGATCCGAGAGGAGCAGTGGCATCCGAGTCAGCTGCTGGTCGAGCGTCCGGACGGGTCACTGGACGTGCACTTGCAGGTAACCGGTTTGACCGACGTAGCCCGCTGGGTGCTCAGCTACGGGGCTGAATGCGAGGTCATTGCCCCGCCCGTGCTGCGCCATCGCATTGCCAGCGAAGCCCGGCGTATGGTCGAACGCTACAGTGCGTCCGTGTACGATACATCTCCGCCTTCCTCTGTGCGCCATGCGAAACCAGATTGACGGAGGAGCCATGCGTTTACGATTGCTACTGACACCCGCCGTTGAGCCGGTTCCTTTCACGTATCCCTACCGCCTGGCCGGAGTGCTCCACCGATGGCTCGGCCAGAACGACTGGCATGATGGACTGAGTCTGTACAGTTTTGGCTGGTTGCAGGGAGGACAGCTCGGAAAAAACGGCCTGTGTTTTCCCAGAGGAGCGCGTTGGACGCTCAGCTTTTATGAGGGGGAGCAGGTGGAGCGGCTGGTGCAGGGCATCTTCCGAGATCCGAGAGTAATTGCTGGCATGGCCGTGGCCGAGGTACAGGCCATGCCAGTTCCCTCATTCGGCTCGCGGGTGGTTTTTATGGTGGAAAGCCCGGTGGTAGTCCGTCGATTTCGGGCCGATGGGGGACGTGATTACCTGACCTGGGAGGACGAAGCTGCTGATGAAGTGCTTACCCGCGTGTTGCGTCGTAAGCTGACGGTGGCCGGTCTGGAGGCGCTGGCTGCTCAGGTGCGGGTATCGTTTGATCGCAGCTATCGGGGGGCTAAGACCAAGCTGGTGCGCGTCAAGGGCATCGCTCACCGGGGAAGTATGTGTCCGGTGATTGTTGAGGGGCCGCCTGAGGCCGTGCAGTTTGCCTGGCTGGTCGGGGTCGGTGAGCTCACCGGCTGCGGCTTCGGCGCACTGGGCGCCCCGATGCAAAAAAGACAGAAGCGGAGGGGGAGGTCCAAGGCGGTCAGGCCAGCTCGTTACCAGACGCTTCAGCAGTAAAAGGGAGAGCGACTATGAAAGCATCGATTGGTCTGCGTTGGACTGGACATGCTCTGATCGACATGGGCGTTGCGGCTGTCGTGCTGGCTACCGGCAACGACCGGCCTGAAGAAGTCACACAGACGCAGTGGGAGGAGTGGATGGATGAGCTGGAGCGGGATTATCACGAGAGACTTTTACAGAAACCGTGCTCCATTCTATTTACCCTAAACGCATTTGACAATCCTTCGTGGTCTAAGAAACCAGAAGAGCGAGCACAGAAAATTACGCGCACGTTTGAAAGTGCCCGAAGAGTGGTACCGGTTCTTTCAGAATCCTGCACATTTTTCCCTGAACATCAAGCTGTGGTTCGTGCCGCGCGTGATCTATTCCCGATGCTGATGGGACAGCAGCAACTCAACTTTTATCCAAATGGGCGTTCCGAACTTCCACTTTCAGCGCTGGCCCTGGGGTGTGTGCTTTCGCTACCGCGTGTTGCACCCATTGTCAGTGGGCGGGCCATGATTGTAGGAGCTGACGATCCAGACTTGCTATTGGATCTATGTGAACACTGGAAAGGTGAGCTGGATCGAGAACTGGCCTTGCTGCGAGCGGGAGGCACCTGGAAGGATCGCAAGGCGCCGCGCACCCGTCTGCTGGAAGCACTGGAAGAAATATTTGGCCCCGGGCAGATACACCGCTTTGCAGCAGAGGATCGACTTTCTGGCGTTACACTATATCACCTTTCCAACAGTGGTAATGGCCCTGCTGTTGATATCTACACTGTGCGTCCCTTGGTTAACCGCTTTCTGACACGGGCCGAAGCCGCGAAGTACCGGCCTCAGTGGAAGGCACTGGTGCGGGCATTCTGGCGCCGCCCCAGGGATGGCTCCTATGAGCAGGCCATTCCGCAGGGCAAAAAAAAGAAAAAACCAGCGCCGCTTACCGACGACGAACGCTTGCAAGCCCGTAATGACGTGTATGAACGATTGCCGGCGTTGCCGGACGAAGCCTCAGGTTTTATCCGGCACATTTTCCTGCGCTTTGCGCAGAATCGAGTGGGGCAGCGCCGAGACTTTCGTACGGAAGACACTGACATCTGGCCACTGGTTGAACTGTTTTTAACCGAACTAATGCCTACGATGACACCGGAACGTATTGAAACCATCCGTCGACTGGCCGACGAGCTGGCCCAGGAAATTCATGCAAACAACGACCGACGGTTGTACCGACAGCTGATGGGTTTGGTCTCTGGAATGGACACTTACCATGCTTTCCGGACGCTTCTGATCCGTGCAATTCGGGAGCGTCTTCGTCGGACCAACCAGCTGTTGCTCACTTTCGATGACTATCTGTTGCTGTTTGAAGAGGGGGAGGGCTTTCCACGGGCCGACTGGCGACTGGTGCGCGATCTGGTGCGCATTCGCGTGCTGGAGCAACTGCATCAGGCTGGTTTCTTTACAGAAGCGCCTGAGCTGCTGGAAGAAAGTCCTGAAGAAGAAATTGAAAAGTCGTAAACCTGTAACCCATTGACAAAACCGCGTAAAGTGCCATGGCTTTCATTACCGGTATTCAGGTGATTCATGCGCCGGCTTCGGCATTGAACAATGCGGGCATGCAACCCGGCAGTGCTACGGAGAATGCCGTTGTGGTCAAAGCGCTTCGCATCAATGGGCGAAGCTATCCGTACGTTTCCGCACAGGCCTATCGCTACTGGTTACGGCGTACGCTGGAGCAACTGCAGCCCGAAGGATGGACCGTAGCGCCCATCTTTCGAGAGAAGAAGGTAGCCTATACGGACGCCAATCCGATCGAATATGCCGACGATGACGTTTTCGGTTACATGCGTGCTCCGGGTAAGAGCATAGAGGCGGCAGACAGCCGGGCTGCGTTCGTAGACGCGACCGATACCAAGGAGACGGTGACGCGCGTTTCGCCTTTTCGGGTAGGAACGCTGGTGGCGATGAGCGATGGCGTCGTGCAAGATTTTGGCACCATGAGCCGCCACGAAGGCGATCCTGTCCCACACGAGCATCAGTTTTATCGCACGTCGCTCAAGGGCATGTTTTCGATTGACCTGGGGCGCATCGGCGTGTTTACCTATGAGAACCGTACAGGCTTTCTGAATCTGGATGAAACACGTCGAAAATTGGCTGAAGCGCGGGGGTTGGTGCATGACGAAGACAACCGGGCTTATCGACTTCCGGACAGTATTCGCCTGCAGCGCATTCGCGCTTTGCTTTCAGCCATGCCGGTAGTAGATGGAGGCGCTAAACAGGCTCTGCATTATACCGATGTAAATCCTGTTGTGGTCGTGATGGCTGTTGTGCGGGGAGGTAATAATCCATTCTATTACGCTATCGACGGAGACCGCGAAGGGCTGGCGCATCCCGTACCAGAGGCATTTCAAGAAATTGGAGAGATCTGGGGCGATCAGATTCTGTCGCCTCTGTATATCGGCTGGGTAGAAGGGTATGCGCCTGAAGGACGTCGTCAGTTAGAGGCGATGCAGGCAACCCTGCAACAGGCGTATCCACATGGGGTCGTGCTGGGGCATCCACGGCGAGTCTTTGCGCAACTTGCAGACGAACTGAGCCGTCATCCGGAATGGTTGGCATGAGCACAGAATGTCTGGAAGCCGTCAAAGTCGTGCTGGAAGGGCCCGTAGCCTCCTTCCGCTACCCGCATTTTCTGATTGGACGGCAGCCTACTTACCCGATGCCGCCGCCTTCTACCATCTACGGTCTGATCAGCGCGGCGTTGGGACGTTTCCCGGATCCGCAGGCGCTGCGCTTTGCTTATCGGTTTGAATGCGAGCGCCAACGCGTCGATGACGTCGAGACTATATGGTTTGTGCAGCCCAATACGGCTACGCGGGGCGCTGCAGCGCAAAAAAATCTGGAAGCGCAGAGTAACATCCTGCCGCGTGAGTGGCTGGTGCATCCCCGTTTGACGCTGTACGTGACGGGCGATGAGCTGGAAGCGTTGTACCAGGCGTTTCGCAGTCCCAGCTATATGCTAACGCTGGGGCGCTCACAGGAGCTGATCAGTGTGCGTCGCGTCGAGCAGGTGGTACTGCGTCCAGCCCGAAAAGGATGGCTGGAGCCCGGGTTATTTCCCGTAAGCTTTCGAGCGTGGGCTTCGCGGGCTCCGGCCATTTATATGCCCCGTTTTATTGTACCGCGCAGCCGCCGTCGTGTGGTCTGGGACTGGTTCCTGGCACTGGATGCTCCAGTACATCTGACGAGAGAGGCACCAGAACCCTGTTGGGCTGAGTCCTTAGAGGTAGCTGATCCGCATTTACTCTACTTCCATGTTTTTCAGCGACGAGAAGAATGAATGCGGATGCGCTGTTGGCTAAAAGTCCGGAACAGGGAGGCGAATCGCTTCCGGCGCATACTCTGCAGGTGATTGAACGATTGCGGCAGCTGCGCTGGCGGATGCCTGATCTGGAGCAGGCATTGGAAATGCCCGGACTCTGGGGGGCGCTGTTTGTTGCCGCCTGGGTGCATGATATGGGGAAGGCAGCCAGAGGATTTCAGGAGATGTTACGGGGTGGGCCAGCATGGGGGTATCGTCATGAAGTGCTCTCGCTGGCATTTCTTTCCTGGCTGCTGCTTCCCGAGGATCGGCGCTATCCGCTGGCAGCTGCAGCCGTAGCAGCCCATCACCGGGATTATCCGGTGCTGGCCCGACAGTACATCGAAGTGCCGCATCCGGACGATAGCGGCATCGACGAGCGCTGGCAGGAGATGGACCGAGAGCGGCTGGAGGCCCTGGCCAGATGGACTACAGATACCTGGCCGTCCATTGCAGAAGCTGAGCAGCTTGGCTTTAACCCACCATTCGTGCGGCATCCATTGGACGACGTGCCACGGCTGCTTCGAGAGGGACCGGCTCGTATTGAGGAGGCGCTTGCGTGCTACCGCGATTACTTCAGGGCCCAGCGTTTTCCCACGCGAAAAGAACGACGGCGGGCTTGGAGGCGGCGACAGCAGGCGCTTTTTGTGCGAGGTCTGATGCTGCAGGCCGATCGGCTGGCCAGCGCGCAGGCGCCGCCTCTCCAGGCGCCTAACTTGGATGGCGTGGTAACAGCATTACCCGCAGGTGATTCAGGCTGGTATGATCATCAACGCAAGGCTGCTGCCCATGTAGGTTCATTGTTACTGGCTGCCCCAACTGGGAGTGGCAAAACGGAAGCGGCGTTGCTCTGGGCGCGACGTCAGCTGCAGGATGGTCGGCGGGGGGCAGTCTGCTATCTGCTTCCTTATCAGGCCAGCCTGAACGCGATGTATCGACGTTTCGTTGAGCGCTACCGTCTGGGGCAGGATGAAGTGGCACTATTGCACAGCCGGGCCGTGCAGGCAGTTTACCGGGAGCTGGCTCGCACTGAATCCGCTGAACAGGTAAAAGCCTATCGCCAAGCGCAACGATTGAAGGCTCTGGGCCGGTTGCATCAGCAACCGGTGCTGTTGGCCACACCTTATCAGTTACTGCGCGCAGCCTTTCGACTTCCGGGTTATGAAGGTCAGTGGGCCATGCTGCACGGGGCCCATCTTATTGTTGATGAAATTCATGGCTATGAACCATTTCGTCTGGGCCTGTTGCTGGGGCTGCTTGCTATGTTGCAGCAGCATTTCGATACAAGAATTGCTGTGATGACGGCCACCATGCCTTCGTGGCTACGCAATTTGTTGGTGCAGACGCTGGGTGCTGCCAGCACGCAGGCAGATCATGGCCTGTACAGGCGTTTCCAACGTCATCGGCTTCACCTGAAAGAGGGGCGTCTGGATGATGATTCTGTTCTGAACGAAATCGCCCATCGAGTGCAGCAGGGAGAAGCGGTACTGGTTGTTACCAACCTGGTAGCTTCAGCGCAACAGCTGGCTGAAGCCCTGGCTGAACGATTGAACAGCCCATGGCCACATCGTTGCGATCCCTTAAACGATTCAGTGCTATTGGTGCACAGCCGTTTTACGGCCGAAGATCGGTTGCAGCGAGAAGCAATCCTGCAGGACCGCGTAGCCCGTCGGCCGCGGGCGCAAGGCTTTGTGGTGGTAGCAACCCAGGTGGTAGAGGTCAGCCTGGATGTAGATTTCGATACGATTTACACTGATCCCGCACCTCTGGAGGCACTGATTCAGCGTTTTGGGCGGGTAAACCGCCGGCGGAATACTGCGGAGCGCCCCGTTTTTGTGATGCAGGAGGCTATGGACTGGACGTGGCCATATCGTCAGGAAGCCCTGATGCGTCGCACGGTAAAGTACCTCGAACAGTTTGACGGGCAGATAATCGATGAGGCCATGATCAGTACGTGGCTGGATGCTGTCTATGAGCCTGAGGTCGCAGTGTTACAGAAAGAAGTTGAGCGGGGGCGCCAGTCCTTTGCAGAAGTGGCCGGACCGGAACGTCTGGTTGCCTTTGAATCAGATCCTGCGCTGGAGGAGCAGTTCGACGCCCTGTTTGATGGGTATGAGGTGCTTCCACTTTCATTGCAGGAAGAGTTTTTACGTCGGGTTGACGAGGGGGCATACGTTGAGGCATATGGCCTGCTTGTGCCCATTTCGCAGGGGCGTTTCCATGCGTTTCGGCAGCAGGGGGCGCTGACTCGACTTCAAGATTATCGGGTGTGGGTGGCCGATTGTGCTTATGACCCATGCATTGGTTTGCAACCAGATGTACAGAATCCCGCAGAAGCGTTTATGCTATAGGGGAGGACGGATAAGGCAAGCGAGATTGGATAAATACCGGTGTAAAATTGGAGAGTAGTCAGGACAAAAGAAATGTTAACTGAGCTTTCCGTCACCGGTACGCTGGTGAACTATTTTGTGCTCTGCCGGCGGAAGGTGTGGCTGGCCGTGCACGGGCTCTGGATGGAGCAGGAGTCGGAGGCTGTGGCGCTGGGACGGTTGCTGGATGAAACCAGTTACGCCGAGGAGCTGCGCCACGTGAACGTAGAAGTCGAAGGGCCGGAAGGAGTGCGTCTGGCCGGACGGATCGACTGGACGGAGCTGCGGGAGGGTGTATTGCATGAGACCAAGCGGAGTCCGACAGCCATCGAAGCGCATCGCTGGCAGCTGCGCTTCTATCTGTGGCTGCTCAAGTTGCAGGGGGTTTTTCGAAAGAATGGCCAACCGTTTGTAGGACAGCTCAACTTTCCGCGTCAGCGCCGCACCGAAGTCGTTACGCTGACAGCAGCCGATGAGCGGCGGTTGCGCGAGATGGTGCGGGATATTCGCCAGACAGCGGCGCAGGCCGCCCCACCACCTCGTCTCGAAAACCGCCGCTT
>JAUZRN010000056.1 GCA_030950375.1 Rhodothermus sp.
CGCATCCCCTCCAACCACACGCACCGCATCAATCCCACAACTGACCAGCTCGTCCCATTCCTCCCGAGCCAACCGCTTCCACGTCTCCACATCCAACAAATCCTCCCCCTTCCTGGCTAGCTCCAACAACCGCTTGCCCAAACAAACCGCCTTCCCCCAAAGCGGAAAACGCTCCGCACACGTCAACGCATCCTCACTGCACGCCTCCTCCGACCTACCCGAACCCGAACTGCGGCCCCCTCCCCCACCACCGCGGATCCTCCTGCGACGGCGGCCAGCTCCCACCCCCTCCTCCCTCCGCCGAACATACCACCTCCACCTCCTCCATCACGTAACAATCACACGACGGCACGTACATGAACGACGTACCCCCGCTCACCTCACAGTCCCCTCCCTGCACCACCGCCGAACCCGACGACAACGCTCTCCGCCCCGATCCAGCCGAAACCAGTACACCTGCGACCGTCCACCGCTTTCCTCCACCCACCGACGCGGCACCCGCAACACCACGTACCGATACCGATACCGACCCGTCGCGCCAGCTCACAAACGCCACGTACGGCGCCCCCAGCGCCTGACGCACCTGCTGCAACCAGGCCACCACTGCGGTCGCGCCCCGGACAACTCCGACGGCCACGGCGCAGGCCCTTCCTCCGGCAACAACACCGACGACGGCCCCAGCAGCCGCTCCGTCTCGCAGCCCCCCAGCCACAACAGGCTCAGCAACAGCAGACCGGTCCCGTAGCGCATCCCGGACAGGGCTCCCCCGATGGATGGGTGCTACTGGAAAAGTTGGAAAGAGAAACGCTGTAGCATTTTCGCACAACCAGCCTTGTATGGCGCAAGGGGGGTTGTCGTCGCAGGCGACAAATGCCGGGCGCAGGGGGCGTCCTGGCGCAGGGCGATCCGGGCACACTGGATGCATCCGGCAATGTGCCCGCGCCGGACCATTTTGTGAAGGTCCCGGAAATCCGCATGACTCCACCGGGTGGGCCTCCTGCCAACCGGGCATTCGGTCCCTGTATGGCGCGGTCCCCATGCGCCTTCTGAGCGTAGCCGGCCCTCAGCGGGCACTGGCGAGGCAACGCAGCCTGGCAGCAGGACAATGGCAACAGCGCTATGCCCCCGGAGAAAAGCGTCGGACACGGAGGGACTTCCTCTCAAACCAAGCGAAATCGGTTTTCATCGCAGGTCGATCCGTACACACGATGCGAACCGGTGCAGGCGCAGCTTTTGGTCTTTCCGAAAGAGGCCCCTTGAAATCGCCCGCTTCTGGTCCAGGTTGCCCTCCTGAAGGGCGCATGGACAAGGGCAGGGCACAGGCGCGGGCGTTGCCGCTTCCAGGCGATGCCCCGGCCGTTCAGAGCTCCCTCAGCACTTATGGGCGCTGCTTTTTCTGCGATCAGAACACGCTCCTGGGTTGAAGGAATTGTGAAATTTTGGGGGAGAGTTTGCGAGAAAGCGTTTACATTACTATAAATGTTTTTGCATCTAAATCTTCCTTATTCATTCAGAATAATGAAGAAAGCGATTACATCCTTTCAGATAAAACCAAGCCCTTGCCTCGCCATGTATCGATACCTGTTGTTCCTGTTGCTGGCGGGCCTGGCGCTACGGGCGCAGGCACAGCACGACGTCATGATGCAGGCTTTTTACTGGGACGTGCCGGTTGATGCTGACGCAAAGAACGGCTTCTGGTGGGACACGCTGGCGGCCAAGGCGCCGGAACTGGCTGCCGCGGGCATCACCGCCATCTGGGTGCCTCCGCCCTCCAAGGGCAACTTCGGCATCTACGATATGGGCTACGGCATTTACGACCACTTCGATCTGGGCAACTATAACCAGAAGGGCACGATCGAGACGCGCTTCGGCAGCCGGGATGAGCTGCTGAACATGGTGCAGACCATGCACGTCTACGGCATTGAAGTCTATGCTGACATTGTGCTCAATCACATTTTTGGCGGTCCCGACAATCTGGAGCCCAATCCGGCAGTCAAGCAGTATGTGTTTGATGAAGCCATCCGCGATCCGGATGGTGACGGCATCTATGACCAGTTCAGTCCGTATCCGACCAACGAGATTATCTGGCGCATTCCTGATGCCGAGCCCGGCGATTACTACATCAAAATTAAGGGCTACTGGCTCCCTTGCAGTGATCCGAAAGGCGAACGCGGCTACGACCTCTATATCAACTGGGACGGCTCTCCTGATCAGCCGAATACGCCGGACAATGCCAACTGGGAATATGAGCCCAATGATGGAAATGGCCAGTACAACGTATTTCCCGGCTCCGGCCAGCACATCTGGGGGCATATTGATCCGTGTGGTGACATCGACGAGTACAAGATCACGCTGACAACGACGCATACCATTGAAATCCGTCTGGAGGCGCGGCGTGAGGTTTACAATCCCTTCGATTTTGTCCCCACGGATCAGCGGCGGGGCTATTATCCGTTTGAGATCTGGCACAACGGACAGAATCTGGCCCCTACGGCCCTACAGGCCTGGACCTACACGGGCATCTCGTATGTGACGCACACGGGTCCGGGCGAGGCTAACTGGAGCTGGAACTATAGCCACTTTCATCCCGTGGACGACCGAGACTACCTGGGATGGCCCGGAACCGACGAGATTATTCCTAACACCAAGTTCTTTGGCAACGACCTGAACACCTTCGACACGGTGGTGCAGGACCGGCTGATCACCTGGGGGCAGTGGCTTACCAATACCGTTGGGTTTGACGGCTATCGCCTGGACTTCGTGCGTGGCTACCAGCCCGAATTTGCCGCCGCCTGGATCAACAGTATGCCCAAGCGTAGTGATGGTAGCCAGCGCTTTGTGGTGGCTGAATACTGGGGCGGAAAAGCCGCGATTAAATACTGGGTCACGACGGTCGAAAGCCTGGGCGCCGATGCCGATGCGTTCGACTTCCCTCTGAAGTCCACACTGACGGATATGGCCAACTGGAACGGGGCCGACTGGGATATGCGCTGGCTGAACCATGCCGGGCTGGTACGTGACAATAGCGGCAACAACCTGTCGGGCATCCAGGTGGTCACGTTCGTCGAAAATCACGACACCGGCAAGGAAAGCGACAAGTGGCTCTGGCGCGACTGGGACATGGCCTATGCCTACATCCTCTTTGCCGAAGGTCGCCCTACCATTTTCTATCCGCATTTCTATAGCATTGTGCAGCACGATCATCGTGATCCCAGCATCACGGTGCAGGCACCCGCATCGTTGCGCCAGGACATTATCCGACTGATTAATTTGCGTCGCAACTACCTGGGCGGTACGATGGTCGTGCTCAGTGAGGTGGGGAATCCCTGGCCAAGTGCGGATGCCGCCGATGTATTCGTGGCCCGCCGGGGGGGCAATGGTACCCGTTCGGGCGCCATTCTGGTGCTGAATGATCATGAGACCGATACGAAAGGGCTCTGGGTGGACAGTTCGCCAAGTGGCTGGCCAAGCTGGGCGGGCAAGGATCTGATCAATCCTGTAACCGGCGAAACCACGCATATCTACAATGACGGCCGCGTGTACGTCTGGGCCCCGCCGCGCGGCTATGCGATCTGGGTATTGCAGGAAGAGTACGATGCCACACTACTGGCAGTTGACATGGCCAGCCGTGTCAATCTGGATTCTGCTGTACGCCTGGGAGATCGGCCGGAGCATTTCCAGTGGGAAGGACCGGCGCCCAATCCGTTTGTCGAACGTGCTCGCTTCGAGCTGACGCTTCCTGAGGCGGCGCTGGTGCGGGTGACCGTCTATGATCTGTTGGGACGGAGCATCCAGCAGCTCGTAGATGGGACCCTGGCGGCCGGTCGTCATCGGTTCGTATGGAATGCATCCGGATTGGCCAGCGGTACCTATCTGGTTCGGCTGGACGTACAGGCTGCCGACGGACAACGCTACGTGCAGCATCGCGTGGTCACGCTTCAGCGATAAACAAAATAACTTCCAACGGTTGTCTTTCTTGAGCGCTCCGGTAAGCCCCATCGGCGATAGCAGTCGATGGGGCTTTTTCTCTGGATGTACGGTTAAAATGCGGCAGGTGCTTTGCAGCAAAGCGGGAGCTATGGCACGCATCGCCGCATTTGAACAATTTGTTGAGCGCTACGAAGCATGGTTTGATCGGCATCCGGCCGCTTATGCTTCCGAGTTAGCCGCCGTTCGCGCGTTGTGGCCGTCGGTTCGTGAAGCGCTGGAGGTAGGCGTGGGTACCGGGCGTTTTGCGGCGCCGCTGGGGATTCGCTACGGAGTGGATCCGTCACCGGCTATGCGGCGGCGGGCAGCAGCGCGTGGCATTCAGGTGGTCGAAGGCGTGGCCGAGGCCCTGCCGTTTCCGGATCAGCGTTTTGAAGCGGTATTGATGGTTACAACGTTGTGCTTTGTGGAGGAGCCGCTCCAGGCGCTTCGCGAGGTACGTCGGGTGCTTCAAGCCGGAGGCTTTCTGGTAATTGGTTTGATTGATCGAGATAGTCCGCTTGGCCGCCGCTATGAAGAACACCAGCACGAGAGTCCTTTCTACCGGGAGGCCCGGTTTCTTTCGGCTTCGGAGGTGGCTGTGCTCATGCGGGAGGCAGGCTTTGTGGAACTGGTCTGGCGACAGACGCTTTTTTCTGAGCCCGAGAAGATGTGCCGGCCAGATCCGGTCCGGGTAGGCTATGGGGCTGGTGGGTTTGTGGTGGTGCGGGGACGTCGTGCGGTGGATCCCGAATTTTTGCCAGGCGTTAGTGTTGACGCTTCACCGGAGGGGTGGCAGAGTGGTTGAATGCACCGGTCTTGAAAACCGGCGTGCCCTTACGGGCACCGTGGGTTCGAATCCCACCCCCTCCGCCATGAGCCGCCCCTGCCGGGGCGGCTTTTTTATGGCCGCGTGCCTGTAACAAATGACCTGTCTTTTCGTCTACTTTCAGCATCGGTAACCATTCGCACGGTTAACCCTGAGAAGACCTATGTATCGTTACAGAGCGCTCTGGGGAATCCTCATTCTGGTGAGTGGGCTACCTGCTTGCGGACAGGCGCAGCAGGTGCAGCGTATCACCTTTGACGAGGCACTTCGGCTGGCGTTGCGGCGTAATCCCGCCATTCAGCAGGCTGCTAACGAGCGGGAACGTAGCGAAGTTGGGCTGGCCAGTGCCCGCAGCAATTTTCTGCCTGATATAAACCTTTCCGTCGGAGCCAATCGGGATTATGGCCGAAATTTCGTGCTGGAAGAAGGACGTCTGGTGAACCAGATCACCCACTATTTTAGCTCCAGCATTTCGGCCAATCTAAACCTGTTTAATGGCTTTCGAGACCTGAATGCAGTTGCGCAGGCGCGTCTTCAGGTCGCCGCCAGCGAACTGAACTATGCCCGTCAGCGCGAGACGGTGCTGTTCAATGTGCTCTCCACGTTTCTGTCGTTGATCGAAGCCCGGGAACAGGTACACATTCAGGAGGAGAATCTGGCAGCCCAGCGGGCTCTGCTTGAGCAGATTGAGGCTTTTGTGCAGGTGGGTAGCCGTCCGATGGCGGACCTCTACCAGCAACAGGCGCAGGTGGCGGCGGCCGAGCTGGAATTGATCAACGCCCGGCGCAACCAGCAATTGCAGGAGGCCAATCTCATTCAGCTCCTGCAGCTCGATCCGTTTGGGGCCTACGAGTTTGTGATCCCCGAGGTGGATACACAGGCCCTGGGCACTCAGGAATATGATGTGCAGGCGTTGTTGCAGGCGGCCCTGGCGCGGCGTTCAGATCTGCGGGCACTGGAAGAGCGGATTCAGGCTGCAGAATACGGTGTCCGCGTTGCGCGTTCCACCTATTGGCCGACCATCTCGTTGCGGGCCAGCTATGGGTCCAGCTACACGGATCTGGCACCCGTGGGCTTTCAGGATCAGTTTTTTGACCGGAACCGGCGCGGCTCGATCGGTCTGAGTCTGACGTTTCCTGTTTTTGACCGCTTTACGACCCGGCATAACGTGCAGCGGGCGCAGATTGAGCTGGAGAACACGCGGTTGCAGCTTCAGCAGCTTCGCCAGGAAATCGCCACGCAGGTGCGTCAGGCCTACCTGGATTATGAGACGGCTCGGCAGCAGTACAGGACGGCCCAGGTCCAGCTACAGGCGGCGCGTCAGGCGCTCCAGGCCGCTCAGGAGCGGTATAACGTCGGTGCGGCTACGCTGGTCGAGCTGACGCAGGCACGGGCCACGTACGTGCGGGCTGAGGCGGACATGGTGCGGGCCCGCTATACGCTGGTGTTTCGACAAAAACTCATTGATTACTACGTGGGCACGTTGGTGCCCGAACTGGACGTTTTACCGTAACGCAAACCCGAAATCCAGACCATGGCGCTTTCGAAAGCAACACGGCGTCTCCTGATTATACTGGTTATCATGATTGGCTTGCTGGTTGTAATTGGTGTGGGAGGGCGTGTGCTCGGACTGTTTCGTCAGGAGACCGGGATTGCGGTCGAGGTTGCGAAGGCTGAGCGGCGGACGATAACTCAGGTGGTGACTGCTTCAGGGCGGGTGCAGCCCGAGATCGAGGTGACCATCAGCCCGGATGTTTCGGGGGAGATCGTTGAGCTTCCGGTGCGGGAGGGAGACCGCGTGGAGCGCGGTCAGCTTCTGGCACGCATTCGGCCGGATTTCTATGAAGCGCAGGTGCAACAGGCTGCCGCGGGTGTGGCGCAGGCGCGGGCTACGCTCAAACAGCGCGAGGCAGATCTGTTGCGTGCCGAAGCTGAGTTTAAACGACAGCGCGCCCTGTTTGAAAAACAGGCCATTTCCGCCAGCGACTTTGAAGCAGCCCGCACGCAGTATGAAGTAGCCAAAGCCGCGCTGGAGGCGGCGCGCTATGCCGTCGAAAGTGCAGAAGCGCGGCTCCGTGAAGCCCGCGAGCAACTGGCCAAGACCGTGATCTATGCCCCCATGGGTGGCATTGTGAGCAAGCTGAACGTGGAGCTGGGCGAACGTGTGGTCGGTACCAGTCAGATGGCGGGTACCGAGATGATGCGCATTGCCCGGCTGGATCAGATGGAACTGGAAGTAGAGGTGAACGAGAACGACGTCGTGAATGTCTCGGTCGGAGACACAGCAACGATCCACATCGACGCATATCCAGCGTACACGTTTCGCGGCGTCGTAACGGAGATTGCTAACTCGGCACGTATCATCAATCAAGGGACTCAGGAGCAGGTTACCAACTTTCCTGTGAAGGTGCGTATTCTGGGTACGGTAGCCCTGCCGGGGACGGAGCCTTCGGCAGTAGCACAGGCTGAGGAAGTACCGGTCGGTGCGGAGGTGCTTCCTCCCTTGCGTCCCGGGATGAGCGGCACTGTGGATATCTACACGAAAACGGTTTTTGACGCAGTGGCCGTGCCTATTCAGGCGGTTACTGTGCGTGACTTTAACCGCGTGCGTCCTGCAGACGGGATGGCGCCCGCTGATACCGTCAACAATCCGCTGGCGCTCAAGGAAGATCTACGCAAGGTGGTCTTTCTTGTGGAAAACGGCCGGGCAAAGATGGTGGAAGTAGAGACCGGAATTTCCGACGACACCTATATCGAAATCATCTCAGGATTGCAGGGAGGAGAGACTGTGATCATTGGACCTTATCGGGCGGTGAGTCAGACGTTACGACCGGGTATGGCAGTGCGTATTCAGCAGCCAGGTCCTGGCCGTCGCCTCATGGCAACAGTGCAATAGGGCAATCCGAAGAGCAAACCATGAGAGCTATGACCGACAGCCGGCGTCCACTTATCCAGTTGCGCGACGTGACCAAGATCTACAAAATGGGCATCCAGCAGGTACGGGCGCTCGACGGGGTTTCGCTCGACGTATATCCGAACGAATACGTGGCCATCATGGGCCCATCGGGTTCGGGTAAGTCTACTCTGATGAATATCATAGGATGTCTGGACACACCTACCAGTGGTACCTATTTCTTAAACGGCCGCGATGTAAGCCGACTTTCCGACGACGAGCTGGCCCGTATTCGCAACAAGGAGGTGGGCTTTGTGTTTCAGACGTTCAATTTGCTGCCTCGTGTCAATTGTTTGCAGAATGTAGAGTTACCCCTGATCTACGCCGGTGTGCGCAAAAGTCAGCGGCGGGCACTGGCCGAGGCGGCGTTGCGGAGCGTAGGGTTAGGCGATCGGATGCATCACAAGCCCAACGAGCTTTCCGGTGGTCAGCGTCAGCGCGTGGCCATTGCTCGGGCACTGGTCAACAGCCCGTCAATCATTCTGGCAGACGAGCCCACCGGCAACCTGGACTCAAAAACAGGCGAGGAGATTATGCGCCTGTTTGAACGGCTGTACCGTCAGGGACATACGCTGCTGGTCGTCACTCACGAGCGCGACGTTGCCTACCATGCCCGCCGGATTATTCACTTACGAGATGGTCGGGTTGAACGCGACGAACCGGTAACCCAGCCACTCCTGGCGGATCTGGACCTGAGCACAACGGTCTGAGGCCATGGAGCTCCCCGTTCTTTACGAAGATGCAGATCTGCTGGCCGTATGCAAGCCCGAAGGACTGGCGGCCATTCCCGAACGGGATCCCGCGCGCCCTTCGGCACGTCGCCTGCTCGAGGCAGTGCGTGGCGAACGTCTGTGGGTGGTGCATCGGTTGGATAAAGAGGCTTCAGGCGTGCTGTTGTTTGCGCGCCATGCTGCGGCCCATCGCTATCTGAACAGACTCTTCGAGCAGCGACAGGTGCGCAAGGTGTACCGGGCGGTGGTCCATGGACGCATCGAGCCGGCGCAGGGACAGATTCAGGCGCCGATCCGGATGTATGGGTCCGGACGCATGGGCGTTGATCCAGAGCGGGGTAAGCCCAGTGAGACGCGCTATCGAGTGCTGACGTATCTGGGGGAGGCCTATACGCTGCTTGAGGTGCTACCGTTGACCGGCCGCCGCCATCAGATCCGGGTACACTGCTACCATATCGGACATCCCATTGTGGGAGATCTGCGGTATGGCGACCGATCAATGCAGCAACGCTATCCCCGGTTAATGCTGCATGCTTACAGCATCCGTTTCCGGCATCCGAAGGGGCAGGAGCTGGAGATCGTAGCGCCCGTGCCCGAGCGTTTTCAGCAGGTATTCGAAGCGCTCCAGGCGGAGGTTGCAGGAGCCGTAACGGACCATTCAGCTACCACTTCATCCCCTTCGAGCACATAAAAGCGACGCAGCAGGGGGGCAATCAGACAGGCGTGATTGGGCACGATCTGTACACGGTCGCCTATTTGAAGTGTAGGGCCACCACGTATATGCATCCAGCCATGCTCTTCCGAAAGACGCTCAATAATGGCGTGGGGTAGCGGTGTACGGTTGGCCGGACGGTAAAGCGGCAGGCCATAACCCTGTGTTCCATATCCCTGATCTGTGGCCAGCGCCTTTTTGCCGGCATCCAGGAAGACCCACCAACCACCCCGGCCGTCCGGCTTTCGGCTCACCACACGGGCCAGCACCGTCAGTGCGCAGGCATCGAGCGAGCAGCTACCCAGCGCCACCTGCATGGCGTCGTGAAAGACATAGTTGCCGGGACGGATTTCGGTAATGCGAAAGCCCTGTACCGTGTGGTTTATGAAGTAGTGGGCTGTGGGGGTGGAACCGACGCTGAGTTCAAACCGATCGGGCTGAACCAGCCCGGCCTGATGTAAGGCAACAGCTGCTGTCAGGAGCCGATCGCGTTCTTCGGTGGCGATGCGCCGCAGCGCGTCAGCTGGCGCCTCGTCGGGGCCCGGACCATGGTAGGCCTGTCCGGCATGGGTGAGCAGGCCGATCAGTCGCAGGCCTGGACGTTCCTGAATCATCCGGGCGCATGTCACCAGTCGTTGTGTGTCGTTCCAGCGCACACCTGTGCGGCCAAAACCCGTATCGATCTCCAGCAACACTTCGGCCTGGTGGCCACGCGCGGCAAAGAAGTCGGCAGCTTCGCGAATCGCCTCGGGTGTGTCGAGACAGAAAGATAGCCGCGCCTGCGTCATGAGCCTGAGCAGCCTTTCATAGCGATCGGCACCGACGGTAGGGTAAGCCACGCGCACGTCGGTAAAACCAGCCGCCACAAAGGCTTCTGCTTCGTCAACGGTGGCCACCGTAATGCCTGCCGCTCCTGTTTCTTGCTGCAACCGGGCCAGTTCTGGCGATTTGTGCGTTTTGGTATGTGGACGCAGGGCGACCCCTTCCCGCGCGGCACGTCGCTGCATCTCCCGAAGGTTGCGTAGCAGACGCTGCCGATCGATCAGCGCGACGGGTGTAGGCAGGGTATCTACCGTGTACATGGCCAGCTTCGAGCTTAAGGAAACATAGACATAACCGATAGCACCGACTGTAAAAATAACATAATCTGCCCATTATGACCGTCGTAGCAAAAGAAGTAGAAACCATGGAGGCGCTGCACCCGCATGTAGCCGAGGCCTTTCTGGCTTTACAGCAGGTAATCACGCGGGCAGCGATTGGCGCGGCCCGGACGGCCCAGCGGCTGGAGCGCATCGGGACGCAATTTTCGGAGGCACGGGCCGGTGTAGAAGGGGCAGTGCGCGCGGTGCAGCAGATCCGACAACGCGTAGAATCCGTAGCCGAAGCGGCCCGTTCGACAGCCGAAGTTGCTCATCAGGTAGCCTGGCTTACCGAAGAAGGACGCCAGCAGAGTAGCGCATCGCGCAGGGCCGTCGGCACACTGGAGCAGCAGATTACGGCCGTCATGGAGCGGCTGGAGCGGCTGGTGGTCCAGGTGCAGAGCATCACGCAGATCAGCGATGTGATCGACCGAATCGCCCGGAAAACAAAATTGCTGGCTTTCAATGCAGCGATTGAGGCTGCGCGGGTCGGACGTGAAGGGCAGAGTTTTTCAGTGCTGGCTGATGAAATCAAAACGCTTTCGGAAGATACGGCGCAGCAGACGCGTCAGATCCGATCCCGGATCAACGATCTGATCAGAGAGCTCCACCCGGTGGAGGAAGCCATCTCCCAGAGCCAGACGCTGTTGCATGCCACCGTGGAGCAGTCCGATCGACTGGAGATGGCCCTGCAGCGCATCCACGAGCTGGCTGATCAGGCGGCGGCGCATATGGACCAGGTGGTTTCAACTGTAGATGTGCAGCTACAGGATGCCGAGACGGTCGGGGCAACCCTGCAACAGGCGCTGGCAGCGGTGGGACACGTCGATGAAGATGCCCGGTATATCGCCCGCGAGGCCTTTACGCTTTCGGAGCTGGTCGAGGATGCCTACAGTTATCTGGGCCGTTTCGAGGGACATTCTCTTTTCCATCGCGCGCTGCAACTGGCTCGTGAGCTGGCCGAGCGCAGCCGCCGCATCTTTGAACAGGTGATCGACGAAGGACGGTGTACGCTGGAGGATGTGCTGGCGCTCGAATATACGGAAATTAAAGGGCGCGAGGCCATCGCTTCGCTGGCCCGACTTTTCGACGTAAGCCGCGTACCGGAAAGGGGCTTTGATCCGCCCAAGTACAGCACACGCTACGATCACCTGGTGGACGAAGCGCTGCAGCAGGTGATGGACGAGGTGCTTGAACGAGAGCCTCGCCTGACTTTTGCCCTGATCATTGATCTGAACTCCTACGCCCCCATCCACAACCGTCGCTTCTGTCAAGACTGGACAGGTGATCCCGAAAAAGATCTGGTCGGCAACCGTATCAAACGATTCTTTTTCGACAGAGGCGTGCTGGTACGTGGTGCTCGCGTCGGGCTTCCACAGGCGGCCATAACGTTACCCAACATGGCACGACGCGAAGATTTTCTACGCGTGTGCGACCTTCGGGAGCGACCAGAAGAGCGGGAGGTTTTCCTGGTACAGACCTATGCCCGCGATACAGGACAGGTGCTCAGCGTGTTGACCGTACCCCTTTATGTGAAAGGATACCGCTATGGAGCAGTCCTGCTGGGCTGGGATCCAGAACAGGTCGGCTGATCAGGGATGAATGCGCTGGCCGACCTGTCCCATGGCTACGCGCAGACGATTCCGAGCGCGCTCCAGGGCGGCTTCTGCCTCGGCGCGTTCTTCAGGCGTCTGGGCCTTCTGGAGGCGTTCGAGGGCGCGCTGTTCGGCAGCGCGGGCTCGCTCAACATCGATCTCGGAAGCTGGTTCGGCTGTCTCGGCCAGGATGGTCACCGTATTGCCCAGCACTTCGACGAAACCGCCGCTTGTAGCAAAGGTGATGCGTTCTCCAGCCGGCGTGGTTACAAAGAGGGGGCCTACCGTGATGGCTGCCACCATAGGGGCGTGGTTGTAGAGCACCTCGAACGAGCCCTCCACGCCGGGCGCGCGTACGCTGAGCGCTTCGCCTCGAAATACGCGTCGGTCAGGCGCAACGATTTCCACAAAAAGGGTTCGTGCCATGATCAGGCCTCGGCTTCTTTAAGCATCTTCTCGCCCGCCTCGATCACTTCTTCGATGGTACCGCGTAGCAGGAAAGCACGTTCGGGTAGATGGTCCAGCTCGCCATCGAGGATCATGCGAAAGCCTCGCACGGAGTCCTCAATCTTGACATACTTGCCGGGAATGCCCGTGAACTGTTCCGCTACAAAGAAAGGTTGGCTCAGGAAACGCTGCACGCGGCGAGCCCGGTGCACCACCAGCTTATCTTCCTCGGAAAGCTCATCCATACCCAGGATGGCGATAATATCCTGCAGCTCTTTGTAGCGCTGGAGGATCTGTTTGACCTCCTGCGCTACTCGGTAGTGTTCCTCGCCCACGATGTTCGGATCCAGGATACGGCTGGTCGATTCGAGCGGATCGACGGCCGGATAGATACCCTGGGCGGCGAGCTGACGGCTGAGCACCGTGGTAGCGTCCAGGTGGGCAAACGTGGTAGCCGGAGCCGGGTCGGTCAGGTCGTCGGCCGGCACATAGATGGCCTGGAACGAGGTGATGGCGCCGTGCTTGGTGGAGGTAATCCGCTCCTGCAGCTCACCCATTTCAGTGGCCAGCGTGGGCTGATACCCTACCGCGGAGGGCATACGTCCCAGCAGGGCCGACACCTCGGATCCGGCCTGGGTGAAACGGAAGATGTTGTCAATGAAGAGCAGCACGTCGCGGCCGCCCAGGTCCCGGAAGTACTCAGCAATGGCCAGTCCGGTCAGTGCTACGCGAGCACGGGCACCCGGCGGTTCGTTCATCTGACCGAAAACGAGCGTGGCCTGACTCTTCTGCAACTCCTCAAAATCTACTTTCGATAGATCCCAGCCGCCCGCCTCCATCGACTCCAGAAAAGCGTCGCCGTAACGAATAACCTTGCTTTCGAGCATCTCGCGGAGCAGGTCGTTCCCCTCACGCGTGCGCTCACCGACACCGGCGAAGACCGAAAGCCCTTCATGCGCCTTAGCGATGTTATTAATCAGCTCCATGATGAGCACGGTCTTACCGACGCCGGCACCGCCAAACAGCCCGACCTTCCCTCCGCGCATCACGGGCTGGATCAGGTCGATAACTTTGATGCCGGTTTCCAGCATTTCAACCCGTGTGGCCAGTTCCTCGAAGGGCGGTGCTGGGGCGTGAATGGGCCGGTAGCCTTCCGCCTTGGGCTGCGGCAGTCCGTCAATGGCCTGTCCCACCACATTGAACAGCCGCCCGCGAATTTCCGGACCAATAGGCACGGAGATGGGACGGTCCAGGTTGCGTACAGGGGTACCGCGCGTCAGCCCATCGGTTGAGTCCATCGCGATGGCCCGCACCCGATTTTCGCCCAAGTGCTGCTCGACCTCCAGCACCAGCTCGCTACCATCCTCACGCGTAATCACCAGCGCGTCATAGATCTCAGGGAGTTGCTCTTCGGGAAACTCAACATCTACCACCGGGCCGATGATCTGGACTACCCGGCCAACCGCCTGATCCGTCTTGATTTCCATGCCAAAAGCCAGTTTCGTTTACCTGTTTGCGCTTTCCGTAAACGCCCACTTGCTGCAGACGCTGTAAGATAACGCTTTCCGCAGGGGATGTAGCCGTGCAACGGTCAAAACTACAGGATTGATCTCAAAGAATCCGGGAAATTTGGCAAGAACAACAGCGTAGCGCGCCTTCCCGCCGGACCAAAAGGGATTGCACGCCTGGAAGGTGCTTTTTACCTTGGGCTCGAACCTTCAACCGGTATGCAAGGGTATGAACACGTATAAGCTCTGGTCTGGCTTCGGGATAATAGGATGGTGGCTGGCCCGTGTGCTGGTCGCGCAATCGTTGCAGTCGCCCGAGGCATTTCTGGGGTACCAGCTGGGCACTCGCTTCACGCCGCATCACCGGGTGGTAGATTATTTCGAGTATGTGGCGCGCACCTCGCCGCGCGTGCAGCTGGTGCAGTATGGCGAGACCTACGAGGGACGTCCGCTGCTGCTGGCCATCATCTCGTCGCCGGAGAACCTGGCGCGTATCGAGGCGCTCCGTAAGGACAATCTCCGGCGGGCCGGCAGGTTGGCCGGCACGCCCGATCCGGAGGGACCGGTGTTTGTCTGGCTCAGCTATAATGTGCACGGTAACGAGGCAGTCAGCACAGAGGCCGCCCTGTTAACGCTCTATGCGCTGGCGCATCCCGACAGCCAGCGCACCGGCGTCTGGTTGCAACAGGCGGTTGTTTTGCTGGATCCCTGTTTGAATCCGGACGGTCGCGAGCGCTATGTGCAGTGGTACCATCGAATGCTGGGCAGCCAACCCGATCCGGATCCAGTTGCCCGGGAACACCATGAGCCCTGGCCCGGCGGCCGCACCAACCATTACTACTTCGACCTGAACCGCGACTGGTCCTGGGGCACGCAGCAGGAAACGCAGGCACGGCTGGCCCTCTATCGTCAGTGGATGCCGCAGATCCACGTGGACTTCCATGAACAGCGCGTGGACGAGCCGTACTATTTTGCCCCGGCCGCTCGGCCTATTCATCCACTGATCACGGCCTGGCAGCGAGCCCTTCAGGACACGATTGGTCGCAACCATGCCCGTTACTTTGATGCAGACGGCCGGCTTTACTTCACGCGCGAAGTGTTCGACCTTTTCTACCCGGGCTACGGCGATACCTGGCCCACCTTTAACGGAGCGATCGGGATGACCTATGAACAGGGCGGCGGTGGACGTGCTGGTCTGGCCATTCGCACCACCGAAGGCGATACGCTTACCCTGGCCGAGCGCATCCGTAATCACTACACAACCGGTCTGTCCACCGTTGAGACGGCTGTCCGGCACCGACGCACGCTGCTGGATCGGTTCGCCCGGTACTTCGCCGAAGCTCAGACCCAACCGGCCGGGCGCTACCAGGCTTTTCTGGTACGCGGGGACCATCATCCCGACCGACTGGCGGCGCTTACAGCACTGCTTGATCGTCAGGGGATTCAATACGGCACGCTCACACGGGTCCGGATTGTCAGAGGGGTGGACTATGCAACGGGCGAGCGCCAGCGCATCGAAGTTCGCCCAGGTGATCTGGTGGTGAGCACCTACCAGCCGGCCAGCGTACTGGCACAGGTGCTGTTCGATCCGAATCCCACGCTGCCCGATTCGCTCACCTACGACATTACGAGCTGGGCCCTGCCTTACGCTTTCGGACTGGAGGCCTATGCGCTGACCGAGCGTCTGGAGCCGGACCATGAAGGCTGGCAACGTCCCGTGCCAGCGCTCCCCGCGGAGGCCCGTCCGTACGCCTACCTGGTACGCTGGGGGGGGCTTGATGCCGCTCGCTTCCTTGCCGAGGTGCTGCAAAAGGGCCTTCGCGTGCGGATGACTGAAACACCGCTCACGTTAAACGGACAACGCTTTGAGCCCGGTACGCTGATCCTGACCCGTGCAGGCAACGAGCGTCTCGGTGTTCGTTTCGATCGTATCGTGCGCGAAGCGGCCCGCCGCTGGCACCAGCAGCTCTATACGACCAGCACGGGCTTTGTGGAGGAAGGCCCCGATCTTGGCTCGTCGCGTGTACGTTTCCTCCGGCGCCCACGCGTTTACCTGCTGGCGGGGCCACCTGCTTCCGCCTATGCCGTGGGCGAAATCTGGCATTTCTTCGATCAGGTACTGCACTATCCGATCACGCTGGTTCGGCGTGACGAACTGGACGAACTGCTGCTTGATGAAGGGGATGTGCTGATTTTGCCGCACGGATTTTACAACGCGCGGGAAGTCCCGCTCGAATCGCTACTGGAAGGCGTGCGGCGCGGTGCCCGATTGATCGTGATGGAGGGCGCATTAGGGCTGCTGGTGGGACAGCAAGGGGTGTCGCTTAAGCGGCGACAGGGAGAAGACACCAGGGAGCGAAAGGCCGACGTAAAGCCGCGTCGTTACGGGGAACGTGAGCGGGAGGCTATCAGTGATCGGGTGCCAGGCGCCGTCTATCGCGTTCAGCTTGATCCCACTCATCCGATCGCTTTCGGATTGCCGCGCTACTTTACGCTAAAGCGCAGCACGCGGGCCTACGAACTACTGGAAAACGGCTGGAACGTCGGCTGGCTTGCAGAGGGGCATCCTCGCAGCGGCTTTGCCGGGTACCGGACAGCAGATCGGCTGCGCGAAACGCTTGTGGTTGGTACACAGCGGCTGGGACGGGGTACGCTCATCTTTTTTGTGGACGATCCACTTTTCCGGGGCTTCTGGTATGCTGGCCAACTCCTTTTTGCGAATGCCGTGTTTTTCGGAGAATGACGCAGGTAGGCTCGTATAGCCATGTCGTGCCCGGTCCAGTCGTCTCCAGAAGACGCCGGCGGGTACTAAATGCCAGCTTCATTTTGCTCCGTGGCTTTCTGCAAGCAGGGATGCCCGGGCGCACCCTTTACGTTCAGGAAGTTGGATAACGTTGTTTGAGATGCTTTTTGTAGCAAGACGTACTGAAGCGGAATTGCCCGAAGTGGAGCCTGGCAGGTTACAAGGGCAGGGCAACCGAGTCCGTGTGGGTGCACACAACGGATCGTTTCTACGGTTGCCACTGCCCTTCGGCATAGCGGGCACGCAGTAGGGGACGTGGGGGCGGTGGCGTTTCGGCGAAGCGATAGGCGCTCAGCAGCTCGCGGCGGAAAGCGTCGAGCTGGTCATGGCGATGGGTGTAAAGCGTGGCGAGCACGTCGCCGGGCGCT
The DNA here is from genome assembly GCA_030950375.1 of Rhodothermus sp. Lineage (GTDB taxonomy): Bacteria > Bacteroidota > Rhodothermia > Rhodothermales > Rhodothermaceae > Rhodothermus. The sequence continues at coordinate 17,052 of JAUZRN010000056.1, forward strand.
ACCGGGTCGCCAGGTTTACGATGGAGTACCAGGCCGGCCGTAGGATCTACCGGATCTTCTTTGACGCGGCGGCCGGCGCCCAGTTGTACAGCCAGGCGTCCCACGGCCCGGGCGTCCAGATCGGCTACGTAGCCTCGGGCCTCTGCGGGTGCGGGCACTTCACTGGCTGGTTCAGTGTCGGGGCGGGTATCGGGGTGTTCGAGTACGCGGACATCGCCGCCCTGAGCCTTTACCATGTCACAGAAGCGCTCGAACGCCCGGCCGTCCGTCAGCGCTGCACGCGCCTGCTGGCGGCCGGCTTCGGGCGTGTCGGCCACGCCGCCCAGCCAGAGCATCTCGCCGGCCAGCGCCAGTGTGACCTCGATCAGATCTTCGATACCGGCAAAATTTCCCTGGAGCGCCTGCAGGCTTTCGACGACTTCGGGCCAGTTACCAACTGCACGGCCCAGCGGCACGTTCATGTCGGTCAGCCAGGCAACGGCCGGGCGGCCAGCCCGCGTGGCAATGCCCACGAGCGTTTCGGCCAGGCGTCGGGCATCTGCCTCTTGTTGCATGAAGGCGCCGCGGCCGTACTTGACATCAAATACGAGGGCGTCGGCTCCTTCAGCTAACTTTTTACTGAGAATGGAAGCCGCAATGAGCGGGATCGACTCAATCGTGCCCGTCACGTCACGTAGCGCATAAAGCTTGCGGTCGGCCGGGGCGATCTCGTTGGTCTGGCCGATCATCACCACGCCCAGCTCTTGAAGCTGGCGCCGAAACGCTGCAATGGACAGATCGGTGCGCAGGCCCGGGATCGATTCCAGCTTGTCGAGCGTGCCGCCGGTGTGGCCCAGGCCACGGCCCGAGATCATTGGCACCGGTACGCCGCAGGCGGCTACCAACGGGGCCAGAATCAACGAGACTTTGTCGCCTACGCCGCCGGTAGAGTGTTTGTCCACCTTGCGGCCGGGCAAGTCCGACAGGTCCAGGACCTGGCCCGAGTGCAGCATGGCCTCGGTGAGCGCGTCCATTTCCGCTTCGTTCAGACCGCGGATGAAGGCGGCCATCAGGAAAGCGCTCATCTGGTAGTCGGGCACGTCGCCACGCGTATAGGCCTGGATGAGCCAGCGCAGATCGTCCGGAGTAAGCGACTTCCCGTTGCGCTTCGTGATGATCAGTTCGACCACGTCCGGCATAGGAAAAACTCCGTCAGGGATTTTACACGTGAACGGCAAGATGCAACCTCCGCCAAATAAAACGCAACAAAAAGGACAGGCGGTCTACCGAGGGCAGACCGCCTGCCGTTGTCCTGTAAGCAACCCTATAACGCTTACTTGTTTTCTTCGCCGGCTTCGGACTGCTGGTGCCCCTTGGAGGTCACCTTCCCATAGCGACGCATGAACTTCTCCACACGACCGGCCCGGTCGACAAACTGGCGTACCCCTGTGTAAAACGGATGGTTTGTCGCGTCCACATCGGAGACGTAAACAGGCCCCTTCATCGTCGAGCGAATCTGAAACTCGGTACCGTCAGCCAGCCGCACGGTGATCAGGTTGTATTCCGGATGCAGACCCTTTTTCATGGCAACCCCGTCCGCGTTTTGAGTGCTTACCTTGAATCAGAAACTCCTCGAACGGATAACAAAACGCTCCGGTTCCAGCTCAGGGAGCCGTGTAAATTTCGGCGCCTTTCTCGCGGAACTCGCGGGCCTTCTCCTCCAGTCCTTCTTTGATCACCTGCCGGGCATCGACGCCTTTTTCGGCCGCTATGGCCCGGATTTCTTCGGTGATCTTCATGGAGCAGAACTTCGGCCCGCACATCGAACAGAAGTGCGCCAGCTTGGCTCCTTCGGCCGGGAGCGTTTCGTCGTGATACTCGCGGGCCCGCTCCGGATCGAGCGACAGATTGAACTGGTCCTCCCAGCGAAACTCGAAGCGGGCTTTGGAGAGGGCATTGTCCCAGTACTGAGCACCAGGATGCCCTTTGGCCAGATCGGCTGCGTGGGCGGCGATCTTGTAGGCGATCACGCCCTCGCGTACGTCGTTCTTGTTGGGCAGTCCCAGGTGTTCTTTGGGCGTGACATAGCAGAGCATGGCAGCGCCAAACCAGCCGATCATGGCTGCTCCGATGGCCGACGTAATATGGTCGTAGGCCGGAGCAATGTCGGTCACCAGCGGCCCGAGCGTGTAGAAGGGCGCCTCATAGCAGTCTTCCAGCTCCCGGTCTACATTTTCCTTGATCAGATGCATGGGAATGTGACCGGGGCCCTCGATCATCACCTGCACGTCGTATTTCCAGGCAATCTGGGTCAGCTCACCGAGCGTTTTGAGTTCGGCAAACTGCGCCTCATCGTTGGCATCCTGAATGGAGCCGGGCCGCAGCCCGTCGCCCAGGCTGATCGATACGTCGTACTGACGCAGAATCTCGCAGATCTCCTCAAAGTGCGTGTAGAGAAAGTTTTCTTTGTGGTGGGCCAGGCACCACTTGGCGATAATCGACCCACCGCGGGAGACGATGCCCGTACGTCGGTGGGCGGTCAGCGGAATGTAGGCAAGCCGAACGCCTGCATGAATTGTCATGTAGTCGACCCCTTGCTCGCACTGCTCGATGAGCGTGTCGCGGAAGATTTCCCAGGTCAGCTCCTCGGGTCTGCCGCCCACCTTTTCCAGTGCCTGATAGATGGGCACCGTTCCGATAGGTACTGGACTGTTGCGCAGGATCCACTCGCGGGTCTCGTGGATGTTTTTCCCTGTCGAGAGGTCCATGACGGTATCGGCGCCCCAGTAGATGGCCCACAGCAGCTTTTCAACCTCTTCATCGATAGAGCTGGTAACGGCCGAGGTGCCGATGTTCGCATTGATTTTGACCAGGAAGTTGCGGCCGATGATCATCGGCTCACACTCGGGGTGGTTGACGTTGCACGGAATGATTGCGCGGCCACGGGCCACCTCGTCGCGCACAAATTCCGGGGTGATAACGGGCGGAATCTGAGCGCCCCAGGGCTGACCCGGATGCTGGAAGGAAAGCGACCAGCGATCGCCCAGCTCCTTCTGCAGCTCGATAAGCCGCTCGCGCCGCTGGTTTTCCCGGATGGCAATGAACTCCATTTCGGGCGTGATGATGCCCTGGCGGGCGTAGTGCATCTGGGTGACGGCTGCCCCGTTCTTGCCGCGTAGCGGGCGCCGCCGTGGCCCGGGCCACCGGTGCAGCTTACCGCGCTGCTCGGCCCGTTGCCGTTCGGTTTCGTTTCGATAGCCGTCGTCGATGGGCTGTGCCGGCCGTCCGTCGTACGCCTCGACGTCGGCACGGGCTTCGATCCACGGCCGCCGCAACGGCGGCAGGCCCTGGCGGATGTCGCCGTGGAAGTCGGGGTCGCCCCATGGTCCTCGCGTGTCGTAAAGCAAAACCGGCTCGTTAGGCTCCAGGCTTCCGTCCGGCAGGCGTGTGGGTGAAAGCTGAACTTCCTTGAACGGCACGCGCAGCTCCGGATAGCGACTGCCTGATACGTACACGCGCCGAATCGCAGCAGGTGGTCTGGGAATCATCGTGCCCTCCCTGGGTTTTTGGGTGACGGTTTACGATGACCGACGGTCAAAACCCGGGGGCACGCAGAGAAAGGCACCAACGGCAGCATGTGCGATCGGTGACCGTTTCCCTGCGCCGGCATTACCCGGATCAGGTTCAAAGGGTATGCTCTCAGCCCTGCCCACGACGGTGGACAGAGCACCCCCACGGTCTGCCTTCGCCAACGTTGCGTAAAACGAACCGTTCCCAAAAAAACGTCGGGGTCGAACGGACACGCGCTGTAGCGGACGTGCGTCCCTATCGACAGCACGGATGAAGTAAAACGGCCCACCCGAAGCCTATGCAAGAAATGGACTGTCGTGTTATAGACAAGTTGCCATCTGGCAGGCCTCTGAGCCCTTGACAAATTCTGTGTGTGTGTATCTTAACGGCAGCTTCTCAAAAGCGAGTACGGTTCCCGTTGAGACCTTTCGGCCATGTCGGCGACTCAAAAAATCGGCCTGGGGCTGCTGCTCCTGACGCTGAGCTGGAGCCT
>JAUZRN010000057.1 GCA_030950375.1 Rhodothermus sp.
TCTGGAAATCTGGGATGCTCGGGGGCACTATCTTGGCTATGCCGAGCTGGCTGCGCCACCTTACGAGATTCTATGGCAGGAGCCTGGTACGGACACGTTTTATCTGTTGCGGTGGCAGGAGGATCTGCCGGTCATTGAAAAAGCCTGGCTGCGGCTTCGCCCGAAGCAGTAGCCCTGCGTGGGCAAATCGCACCACTTGGTTGTCGTTCCATGGTGGACGGCAGGCGGAACCTGACCCCATTTCGCTTTGCCCCGGGCATGATGCGGGTGTGCACGGCGCGTTCCAGGCCCTTCTCCAGACACACAAGCTTATCTTACACATAGCCGGCCGGAGCCCCTCGGGTGCGAACTACAAAGCACAAAGGAGGGGAGCCATGAAACAGAAATTTTCTTTACTCTCGATGCTGACCATAATGGTGATGGGCCTCCTGATCAATCTTGTTGTCCCCAGCGTTAGCCTTTCAGAGCCTTCCATTTTATGTGCCTGGGAAACTAAGGAATGCGCCAGCGTTGTTTTTCAGTACACGGATCGCTGGGTCTTAGAAATTCGCTGTGGTAACCAGACGCATCTATACGAAGGAGCGGGCCTATGGTCCGGTTTCTGCCCCGAATAATCGGCGGTCTGCTGGGATGCCTTGTGCTGATGGCGCCGGAACTCAAAGGACAGGAGCTTATCTCACTGTCCCCTGAGCTTATCCTGTCTGGTGAACTGTTTGGTAAAGTGGCAGCCATCGCGGTCGATCGGCAGGGACGGATTCTCGTAGCGGACGCGCGTACCTACCAGATCGTGCTGTTCGACGCTGCCGGACAGGCGCGCGACACGCTGGGCCGGCGAGGCGAAGGCCCTGGAGAATTCCAGTTTCCCCTCCATCGTCTGACTTACCTGCCCGAAACGGACGTGCTCTATGCACTGGAGCTTTTCAGCGGCCGCGTCCACGCCTGGCGCCTGTCTCCACAAATTAAATGGATCGGGACGCGCCCGCTGACCTCTTCGCTCACCGAGGCCTACCGGGTCGAGGCTATATGGGCCTGGGGCCCCGATTCGCTTGTGCTGCACGTCGTCGAGCGTCGCCGGGGCCGCAACGCACATAACGTCGAAGCGCTCCAATGGTACCACTGGAGCCTGCGCCAACAAACGATGCTGTTCTCGCTGCGTCCTGCCGAAGCCATTCGCACGGAAGTCTCCTACACCACGCTGCCTTTTCTGGCGCGCACGCTGGTGGACGTACGCCCCGGCCGGGGTATTGCCTGGCTCTGGAGCGACAGCCTTGTCGTGCACCTTTATTATCCCAGAGGCCAACGTTGGCACCACCGCCCCTTTCGGATCTCTCGGCGTCTCCCGTTTACGCAGGCGCAGTGGAAACAGGCCGTAGATCGGATGCGCCAGCTGGCTCCGCCGATGTATAAATCACTCCGCTATCCGCGTCCACAGCGCAATTACTGGCCCTATACCGACGATCTGCTGCTGGACGACCGGGGACGCGTGTGGCTCCGGCTGCAACCGGGACCGGAAGCGACAGGTCGGACCGTGTATCTGGTCGTTGCTGAAAAAGGTCAGCGCCAGTTTGTTCTGGAAGGCACGGTTGACCTGGAAGTCGTGCAGCAGAGCCAGGCCTGGGGTATCCGAAACGGAACCGAGGGCATAAAAGAGGTGGTTCGTTATCGATTGCCTTTTGATGAATAGGAATTCACGTCTCTGCATCTCATGGAGCTGCCTGGTTACGTGTTGGTTTATCGGACAAGTGAAGTGGCGGCTTGCTCCGCAAGCGTCCCCGGCCATTACCGGATGCCTTCTTACGCGGCTGTGGTTCACCATGTGGGACCGTTTCGTTCTCACAGCATGAACATGAAAACCCTGAGGGTTTCTTTTCTGCCGATCCTCGAAAAGATACAGCTCTTGCTTTACCCAGGGTGGTAATGCCTGCTGATCGTTACGAAGGGCTAAGTTAAGTTGGCTGCCCCGGCGGTTTCTGCCAATGCCTGAGCTCCTATGCCCCCTGTCTGGTGGTATTATTGAAATATATTGAATCCGTAGATGCTAACCGGATAAAAAGCCACCTTCTCAGGAACCCCGTCAGCGTACCGCCTTTCTGCATTTGAGACCGTCGCGGACCATTGTGTGCCATCATGATAGGGGTTCTGGGACAACTGGCCATCCTTTCCGCCTTTGTAGCGTGCCTATTGGCTGGCCTGGCGTATCTACAGGCCGCGCGACAGCGCAATGCTTTCGACTGGCTCCGGCTGGCGCGAGGAAGCTGGAAGGCAATGTTTGGTGCCACCGTGGTGGCAGCCGCCGCACTGCTCTACCTGATCCTCACCCATCAGTTTCAGTATGCTTATGTGTATCAGTACTCCTCGCGCGACCTCCCACTGCATTATTTGATTTCTTCGTTCTGGGCCGGACAGGAAGGGTCGTTTCTGCTCTGGATCCTCTACACTGGTCTGGTTGGCTTTGGCCTGATGCGCCGGTCTGGCCGCTTCGAAGCACCTGCCATGGCTGTCGTAGCTCTCAGTCAGGTATTTCTGTTGTCGATGATTGTGGGATTGAAGCTGGGGCCCATATCCATCGGCTCCTCTCCGTTTCAGTTGCTTGTCGAACGTTTCCCAGATGCGCCAATTTTTCGTCAGAATCCGGGTTTTGTGCCAGCCGACGGCAATGGTCTCAACGATCTGCTCCTGAACCCCTGGATGACGGCTCACCCGCCTACGTTGTTTGTGGGCTTTGCCGCCATGGTAGTGCCGTTTGCCCTGGCGATAGCCGCCCTGTGGCAGCGGCGCTATCGTGACTGGATCCGTGTGGCCCTTCCCTGGATGCTGTTTAGCGTGCTCGTGCTGGGCCTTGGTATTTTTCTGGGGGGCTACTGGGCCTATGAAACCCTTTCATTCGGCGGATACTGGGCCTGGGATCCTGTAGAAAACTCCTCGCTTGTGCCCTGGATAACAGGCGCCGCTGCCCTGCATGGTATGCTTATCCAGAAGCGCAGTGGCCGGGGTTACCGTATGGCGCTTGTGCTCAGCCTGATCAGCTATGTGCTGGTGATCTACTCCACCTTTCTCACTCGAAGTGGCATTCTGGGAGATCTGTCGGTGCATTCGTTTGTCGATCTGGGGCTACACAATCAGCTTGTCATCTGGATTGCCGTCATGGCCGTGCTGGGCGGAGGGTTGCTGCTGCTTCGCTACCGGGAGTTACCAACCCCGCATGAAGAACCCCCCCTTCTCTCACGTGAAGCGTTGATCTTTATAGGCGCCCTGTTGCTGACGGTCACGGCGCTGGTAATTCTGGTGGGCACCAGTGCCCCGATCCTGGGCAAGCTATTCCGAGACAATCCAGCCAGCGTCGCCACCTCGTTTTACAATCAGTGGACGTTACCCTTAGCCGTGGCTTTCACGTTTCTGATGGGCGTGGCCCAGCTCATCTGGTGGCACAAGATGGACGTCGAGCAGGCACATCGGTTGCTGCTTCGTCCTCTGACGCTTTCGGTCGTCGCCACGTTGGCTGTGTTGCTGTTTACACCGTTTGTTGAATATACGGTGCGCTCTCCCGTAGCGGCATCAGACAATCCGATGGCCCAGGCCAGCCTGCTGGGCACCCTGGCACAACTCTGGCAGGCCTACGGCTTCAGCCTGCTGCTACTTCTGCTTGTCTTCGCTGCATTCTTTGCCTTTTTCGGCAACCTGCAGGTGCTCTGGCGTATCGGGCGTGGCAACCCACGCCTGGCCGGCGGCGCCCTCGCGCATATCGGACTGGCCGTGATGCTGCTGGGGGTGGTCGCCTCCAGCGGCTTTAACCTTCCTCTGCCCCATCGTGGGGTGCCACCAGCGTTCCGGGATGCGGAGCGTACCAACTTTGTACTGGTACGAGATGAACCGCGCCGCGTAGGCGGCTACGAGGTGCGCTACGAGGGTCGTGGCTTCACGCCTGAGGGACATACGTTCTATCGCCTGTCATTTACTACACCTGATGGACGCACCTTTACGCTTAAGCCCGTCGCCTACCAAAACAGTCGTGAGGAATGGATCCTGCATCCCGACATTAAGCTGGGGCTCTGGAAAGACCTGTTCGTGGCCGTCTCACCAGCCGAGATGTTTGCGCAGGATTCGACGTTTACGGAGAATGGTGGTGAGCTGGTACTGACCCGCGGCGACTCGGTAGTGCTCGGGCACCAGGAATTCGCGTTGCGTTTCGTGGGCTTTGATACGCAGGTCGATCCCGCTTTGCTACCCGACAGCACGACCATTGCCGTAGCGGCCGTGCTGCGTGTGACAAATCTGCAGACGCAGGAAACGCGCACCCTGCGCCCCGTCTATCTGGTCCGTCCCGACCGCTCTGTGCAGTACATTCAGACACGCGTGCGCGACTGGAATCTGGCCGTTACGTTCACCAGCATGAATGTCAGCTCTGGCGAAATCACCCTGGCCATTGAAGGGGTTAAGGTAATGCCAGACGACTGGATCGTGGTGCAGGCCGACGAAAAACCCCTGATCAACCTGGTCTGGCTGGGTTTTCTACTCATGAGTGGCGGAATCGGCCTCGCAATGACTCGTCGTGCTCGCGAACTCCGCCAATTCCTCTTCCGCCGCTAAGGCCTCACGCTGGCGTCGTCGTTGAATCTCCTCACGCCAGGCGCGGTTGAGCAGTGCATAGTCATATGTCTGCATTATTTCATCTATGCCCTGCACACACAGGAATCCGTAATCGACCGGTGAAAGACTACCCAGCGGCGCACTGCTCAGGTTCAATAAACCGGCGCGCGTCAACCCCTGGAAAAATGCGCCGTAGCGCTGGCCCAGCACACATAACGCACCATCGGCCAATTCCAATCGATCCGGATCCACATGCCGATACCATCCTGGATCAATCGTATCCAGATAGGCAGCCCCTCGGGCGACTCGTCGGCAGGCCGCTTCCCAGGAAATCCAAGCCGTGCGGCGTCTTTTCCAACGCAATCTCATTCTCGGGTAAAATTCAGATCTACAGGCTCCGGGTGTTCGACCCAGTCTGCTACAAAAATGTTCGTCTCATGAGAAGGCTCCCCGCGAGCATTACGATTCGAAGCGAAAATAAGCCGTTTGCCATCGCGCGAAAACATTGGAAACGCATCGAACGTGCCGGAATGGGTTATCTGCTTCAGCCCAGTGCCATCCAGACGAATCAGAAATAGATCGAACAACCGTCCTCCATCCGTATGGTGATTCGACGCAAAGATGATGCGTTCACCGTCAGGATGAAAGTAGGGCGCCCACTGCGCCCCGGGCAGATGGATAATCCGCCGCGGATTACTGCCGTCTGCGTTGGCCACAAACAGATCCATTTCGGACGGCTCCACCAGCCCCCGGGCCAGCAGCCGCCGGTAACGCTCAGCCGCTTTGCCGGTGGGACGGCTGGCGCGCCAGACAATCTTGCTGCCATCCGGTGAGAAGAACGCTCCCCCATCGTATCCTAACGCATGCGTGAGTTGCAATAGCTCACCTGTCTCGAGATCATAGCGCCACAGCTCCAGATCACCCGACCGGCTGGACGTAAACACCACATAACGTCCATCGGGCGAGACAGTCGCCTCGGCGTCATAACCAGGCCCCCCGATAAGTAGCTCAGGCGCTGCACCGGTTGTGTCGGTTATGTAAATATCATAGGTGTCGTAAACGGGCCAGACGTAACGTCCCTCGGCGGTACGCTGCACAGGCGGACATTCTGGTCCGGCGGCATGTGTTGAGGCATAAATGACGCGTCCATCCGGCAAGAAATAGGCACACGTAGTGCGACCACGACCTGTCGAAAGCAGCCGGTAGCGCTGTCCATCGGCCAGCGGACGTCCATCCGCTCGCATCAGGAAAATCTGGTCACATCCCTGTCCATTGATAGCGGCCCAGTCACTCTGAAAAACCAGATAGCGATCATCATAGCTCCAGTACGCTTCGGCATTGTTCCCCCCGAAGGTAAGCGGTCGGATGTTACGCAGATGTACTTCACCCGGAAAACGTAGCGAATCGACAGTAGGGTCGTAGGATGCTGAGGGTGAGGGTGACTTCGGCATGCAGGCCGAAACGACCAGTAAACTGAGCAACAAGACACTACGTACTGACAGCATGGCATACATCGGTTGATGGCCTGAATCTTGCCAGCATCAGCGCCGGCTGTTCGTTCTGAAACCTGAAAAAAATAACGGAAGAACGATGCAAGGTACGAACGCCGCTGTTTATGAGGTAGCGAATTTTCAGCGTGATGTTCTGGACGCCAGCCACCGTATCCCTGTCCTGGTAGATTTCTGGGCTCCCTGGTGCGGTCCCTGTCAGATCCTGGGTCCCGTGCTGGAGCGCCTGGCCCAGAAATATGCCGGCAAGTGGAAACTGGTCAAGGTCAACACCGACGAACATCCTGAGCTGGCCATGCAATACGGCATCCGTGGCATTCCGGCGGTCAAGTTGTTTGTGAACGGGGAAGTCGTAGGCGAATTCGTAGGCGCCCTACCGGAATACGCGATCGAACAATGGCTGGCCGAAGTGTTGCCCGATGAAAATCGGGCCCAACTGGAGCAGATCGAGCAGTTGTTGGACGAAGGGAAACACGCCGAAGCAGAACTGCTGCTCCGCAAGCTGCTGGCGACTGACCCCGACAATGATAAAGCTCGAGTATTGCTGGCCCGCATTCGGGTATTCGATGATCCGGACGAAGCGGAGCGCCTGCTGGAAAACCTCGACCTTGCCGAAGCCACCTACCTGCAACAGATCGAAAGCATTCGCACGCTGATCCGGTTGCTTCGCCAAAAGAATCATCCGGAAACCCTTCCCGAAGGGACAGGCCGTGAGCTATACCGGCAAGCGATTGAGGCACTGGCCCGTAAGGACTTTAATACAACCATAGAACGACTGATCGACGTGCTTCGAAAAGATCGCTATTACGACGACGATGGAGCCCGCAAAGCCGGCGTGGCTCTCTTTACGTTGCTCGGTGCGCACCATCCGGTCACCCAACGCTGGCGCCGCACGTTCGACATGTGGCTCTACTGAGCCTCAGGGACCGCTCAACGTGCGCAGCAGCGCATAGTAAGTGCGTACAGCTTTTACGTATTCCTCTACAGGAATGCGTTCATCCACGCCGTGCAGCGTGGCCAGTAACTCGGGTGTAATGCGTGCACCGATAAACCGGTACACGTTCGAACTAAGTCCAGTAAAGTAGCGGGCGTCGGTAGCCCCCGGTACCAGATAGGGAGCCACGATGGGAGGTGCCTCGGCCCATGCCTGTTGAATGGCGGCTACCATCCGTCGGAAGGCCTCGCCTTCGAAGTCGGAAACGGGCGATGGATTGGTGCTGGTCCCCTCAAGGCGCTGCACCTGCACCGGCAGGTCCTGTAGTAATAACCGCACGCGCTGTTCCACGCTCGCTACCGTCTCCCCGGGATAGATCCGAAAGTTGACCACAGCCCGAGCGCGTGTTGGCAGAACGTTCTCTTTAACTCCCCCTTCGAAGATGGTCGGAGCAATCGTGGTACGCAGACTGGCATTGCCCGCCGGCGATTGTGCCAGGAGGTGCTTCATAAGCGGCCCGAAAAGCCACAGATTGGCCAGCACCACACGCGACCCTATCGGGGCATAAGGCGCCAGACGTTCCAGCAGGCCACGGGTGGGCCCGTCGAGCCGTGCCGGGAAAGGATGCGCCTCCAACGTAACAATGGCCTGGCTGAGCGTTCCTATTGCTGTCTGATGGGGAGGTGTCGAAGAATGGCCACCAGGAGCCATGGCTATCAGCTCCAGACTCAGGTATCCTTTCTCAGCCACCCCGATCAACGCAACCGGCCGCGTTACCCCCGGAATGACGCCATCCACCACAAATCCCCCTTCGTCCACAACTGTGATCAGCCGAACCCCTCGAGCGGCCAGCAATTCAGCAATCCGCCGGGCTCCATGCCGTCCCCCTACCTCTTCGTCGTGCCCAAAAGCCAGATAAATGGTGCGTACAGGCCGAAATCCATCAGCCAGCAGCTGTTCGACCGCCTCCAGCACTCCCAGAACACTGATTTTATCATCCAGTGCGCCCCGTCCCCAGACGTATCCATCAGCCACGATGCCCCCAAAAGGGGGATGCGTCCAGGCCTCCTGCGTAGCAACCGGCACCACATCCTGATGGCCCATAAAGAGGACCGCCGGCAATGTTGTATCCTGGCCAGGCCAGGTGTAGAGCAGACTCAATCCACTGATGACCTCTCGTCGCAGATAGGTATGCACCCACGGAAACTGTGCTTCCAGATATGCATGGAGCGCCCGAAAAGCTCCGCTGTCAATACGGGTGGGATCCTGGAACGAAACGGTGGGAAATCGAAGGGCCCCGGCCAATCGTTGCGTCAGGGCTTCCACCTCCAGCGTTATCGTCAACGGCTCCAGTTGCCCAGGACGTTCGGCCCGTTGCCCGACTTGCCAGGCCCGTACCAACAGTACCACACCCAGCCCAAGTACCAGCCCTGAAGTAGCGGTCAGAATCCGTAGTAGCAGCTTCCGCATGATTCGCAACGGTTGATTTCAAGAGAAGATAACGGACCATGAAAAGGGGCGCAACGCGGGGTTGCCAGTAAGCGGGCCTCTCTGGGCCTGTCGAGGATAACGACCGGTTTCCGGCAAGTGCTATCTGCAATCCTTCACCACCGCCACTCTCGCAAGCCATACGCTTCCCTTTCCAATGTATCTCCGTCCGAAGCGGAGACACCGCACCCATCCACAGGCTTCCTTGCCCTTCATCCGGCAGACTTTCTGAGACCTGTCAACCCGAAGCATTTGCTTTCCATAGAACGCCACACAACGACTGAGCCGTACTCACCTGGCAGCGACCTGAGGGGAGCTGGCACCTCGCCCTGCCCAGAGCAGAAGAGAAGTCGGTAGGCAAGCCGTTGTCCGGTGGAGGATGGCTTTTCTGAACACAAGTGCCGCGGCAGTTAGCGCTACTTCCTGCGGACGGGGCGCTGCCGGGGGGGTGAGAGCCAGCGCAAGATCTCTCCTCTCTGAAGAGAAGGGTACCATGAAAAAGTCTCGTCAGATATCCAACGGTTATCTCTCATGAAGCCTATCATGAAGACCGCGCAAGAGGAGCTGTCCGAAGGGCTTCGTCGCTGGGAAGAGGACAAAAACAGCCGACTTCCCCTATCCCTTCCAGGGAGGAAAACCCGGTAAAAGCCGTTGCGCCCCCAGGCATGCTGCCATGCTCCACGCTGTGCTACCGAGCCAGAAAAGATGGCCCTTCCCTGTAGGGGGGAGCTGGCCCGAAGGGCCTGAGGAGAGACAGACCCGAGGTGCTTCCGACGTCTGAGACGACAATATGGAGGCCAAGCTGGGCTCCCCTCACTGGGGAGGGGAATGCAAAGCGCCTGGCATTTAATGGTTTTGCTGCCATTTCCTCCTTTGCTGAACCCAAAAGCCAACGTCAACGGCGACGTTCGAATAATGACTTGCGTTGGGGCTGCCCCTGCCGTGGAGCTCAGAAGCTTCGCTCCCCCTCGCAGGAGGAGCCGTCCGACGAGCTGAGGAGGCGGTTTAGATAGATTACCGACACTTGAGGCAACAGTAAGGAGGAAAAATAGCTGGCGTTCCAGCCTGAGCTTAGGCCACCGTGCTGGATTTAGTGACTATACTGGAGCAAGCCACGCTGCTGACATCAGCCTCGCTCTGAAGAGCAGACGTTTTGCGCTTCGTTTCGGTAGGAGCCGCAGGGTGACCGCAGAGAATCGTACATATCTATCAGTATGCTGCTCAAGGAGTGTTTTACCGATGGAAGTTTATCAACGGTAACCAGCGAAGCGCGGGCGGTTGATTACCTGCGTAATTCACCAGGCCGAGCTGCAGGCCATGCAACCGACGGGCATAATTGATCAGGCCGATGGTAAGCCCACGCTGCGTGCCCCGGATGTGGTTAAAAGCGCTGAACGCCACGCCCCTGAAGTGGCCGTCCGGCGTGATCTGAAAATACGCACCGGCTACTGCCAGCCCGATCATATCCGAAGCTCCTGCCATTACGCCAGCCAAAAGCACACCACGCATCCTCAGAGCGCCAGCCCCCAGGCCCCCAATGGCAACACCGCGTAGCGTACCCCCGACACCTACCCCCAGTCCACCCACCAATAGCCCCATTGCATCGTTTGCAACACCGGTCCCAAGTCCTCCGAGCAACACCCCCACCGCATTGTTACCGCTCCCAACGCCTAAACCACCCAGCAGCAAGCCTTTGGCATTCTTCCCGGCACCTACGCCCAGCCCCCCCACCACAATCCCATGGACCGAACCCTCGGCTCCGACACCCAGCCCGCCGATCAGTAAGCCTATAGCTTCAGCTCCCGCTCCCACACCCAGACCTCCCACAACAACACCCCAGACCGAACCCCCAACTCCGACCCCCAACCCACCGATCAACACACCTCCGGCATTGCCTCCAGCCCCTACCCCCAGTCCTCCCACCAACACGCCACGGGCATTTCCACCGGCCCCCACTCCTATGCCCCCCACACCGATACCTGTCAGCGTCCCACCGGCCCCTGCACCCACACCACCCAGCGCCAACCCGGTCATCTGCTCTTCAGCACTGAGCCCCAACAGACCAACGCCAATTCCCAGCATACGCCGCGCACCTGTCAGTGGCAACCCGAGAGCCACTCCATGTACCACTCCTCGAGCCGGCCGATAAGGTGCCCATATTGTTATGTTTATCCCATCTACATGCTCCAGCCGACGATCCCGAAAGTTCAGGCGCAGACCGATCACCCGCGCTGCATCCCCGACACTGATCCCCACTCCTCGCACGGTCAGATCCAGCGCCTGCGCCTGAAGTTCTCCAGAAGCGGCCCATATCCACATCGACCAGAGTGCCGCCAGAGCCAAGCCTCTAAGTACAACCATGAGAAGACGTATCGTCTGCCTTCCGAAAAAAGCCGCCCCGGTTTACGAAAAAGTGGCCCCCTAAGGTTGCAATTCCACCATGAGTGCTTCGCCACCCCGCGTCTCTACCGTGCGTATGCAGGCAAAGCTGCTGCACATACGCATCCCGTATTATGGCCCCTCGGGCCGAAAACCATGTACACCGCAAAAGCAGTCAACATCAACAGGCCTGCATTGGTCTCAATGATTTTCACCATATGCAATATGTCGGTTCTACGCAGGCATCACACCCTCAGGAGCTGCCTCCAACGTGCGAAAGATGTCCCCTTCCGAAATCCATGGAATTTTATACCCGGACTCCTTCGTGCTTTATCGAGGGGCACTCGTAGACCGGTCTGTTGGATACAGAACCCTTCATAATACCTGTCAAACTACTACTACACTGATTTTAAATCGTCTCCATGACGCTGGCATCCAACAGGTCGCGAGAAGCGCATCCATTAGACAAAAAATTTTATAGCGTAAGTGTTTACAAATTGTCGCATAACTATCTCTTATTCACACAATCTTAACTTAAGACACTTGCGCTAAAAAAAAAGACTTACCGTTCCGGCAGCACGCTTCCTACACCAGACCTGTCCACGTCATGAACCGAAGAGCTCATGCGCGCTACGAACGCCCGGTCATTACCCTCGGACTTTTCGCGCTGCTGGTGGGCCTGTCCGGATGCGAAGGCTGGACGCCAACGCCGAACCAGGAAGCAGCGCTGGACCCCTCGCGTTTTCGCCGAGCACTGGTCGAAGAACAAGAACGCCTGACGCGCTTTGTGGTGGGCTATGTGCGACGCCAGGAGGCATTTCGGGTGGGCAAGCGGTTGGAGCGTCAGGCGGTGGGTCGTTTGCTGGAGGAGGCGCTGTTGGCTTAGGAGTGGGCGTATGGGGTGGTGGGTGTAGTGGCGGGGTATCGTCGGGCACAGTTGGTGTTGGCCGAGGCACGCTCTGGGGCTCGGGTGACGTCGTGGTGGGACAGTC
>JAUZRN010000058.1 GCA_030950375.1 Rhodothermus sp.
GTGGGGTGGGTATCTGTGGTACCAGAAGCTGTTTGCTGCTTCGGAACTTTCTGCTGAGGCGCTTCCCGTCTTCGATGCCCGTCTGGTGCTTGTTTACATCGGTTCGCCTACCTGTGGACCGTCTAATCACCCGGACCTTCCGGCGCTGTTGCAGACGGTTCAGGCTCGCCTGAGGGCACATGCTGAAACGCATCGGCAGGGTGTGCACTTTGTCGGGATCGCCATCAGTCGTTCGCCCTCGGATGGTCTGCAACATCTGGAGCGGATGGGACCTTTCCATGAGGTGGCGGCCGGCGGGCGGTGGGCCAGCCTGGCCTTTCGCGGTGTACGGGCGCTTCTGGGGGGTGCGACAGCCACACCACAACTGGTATTCTATCAGGAAACCAAAGACGAAGCCCGACTGCTGCTCCGGCTGGTCGGAATCGATCGAATTCGTCGGTGGGTGCAGGCCGGGATGCCGCTGCCAGCGGTGGATACTACACGGGCTCACTAATGTCGGTGCAGAAAAATGAACGCCCGATCCATAGCCTGGGGATTATCGGTCTCCTTTTGGCCTGCCATGGCATCTCAAGGCCCTCAGGGTCCGCTGGGTGCTGTTGTCTGTTGCAGGAGCGGGGGGATGTAGTCCGGCAGGCGTCGCAGGGGGGCGTCTCTGAATTATAGGGATTATAGGGCGGGCGTCCCGTCCTCTGCCGCCATGCGCTGCTCAAAAACGCAACAAAGCGCCCATGGGCGCATGCTGCGCCATGAGCGTTCGGGCAGCCTCGCTGCGTACCAGCTCGATGGTGGCATCCTGGGCCAGGGCCATTTCGAGCGCGCGGTCGATAATATCTGCCTCAGCCGTAACCGGTTGGCCGCAGGCCGGGCAGGGTTTCGAAGCATCCAGCACGAGCAGATCGCAATGCGCGCAGTAACCACCCGGAACCTGGAACGCATCGTCCACGGCCACCGTCATAACGCGCCGCTGATTAATGGCGTCGATAACCGGCTCCACACCCCAGACGCCTCGCTCAGGCAGGCTTTCCTGGATCCGCTCCAGCGTGCGCATTTCTTCGCGCGCCTCGACGGCCCGCTGCACCGGCTCGATGGCTTCGGCTACCTGGTGCACCGGAGCATGCACATCCACCGAGAACTCGCCGCCCACCTGTTCACGGATGGCTTTCGGCAGATGCGTCAGGAAGATAGGTTTCAACTTTTCGGGGGCTGCAAATAGCAGGTAGCGGGCTTCAAACTGTTGAAAGACCAGGGACGCGATCGTGGCCAGGGCTTTACCTTCCTGATGGATAAGCTGCAGTTCCAGATCGTCCCGCTGGTTCCAGTCGATCCAGTCGGTGACCAAGCCCCGGAGTTTGGGCCCGGTCAGGGTCAGGACTTCTTCGACATAGCCGATCTGGCTGATGAAAAAGCGGCTGTGCTCACGGGAAAGCAGGGCCACTACGAAACGGTCGTGTTCATCGCGTGTGCGTACCAGTGGGCGTGTATAGGGCGTTGAAGCCAGCTCCAGCCGGTCGGGCAGTGGAAGGGGCAGGGCGATCTGGCGCCACAGGCCCAGCGATTCGCACACGAAGAAGGCTACGCCGCGTCCCATGGCCGGCAGTCCTTCTTTCAGGGCCAGCTCAATGCGCGCCAGCTCGCTGGCGACCTGGTCACGTAGCTGTCGATCTTCCAGGCTTTCCAGCTTAGCCCGAGCCAGATTCTTGAAGGCCACGTGCCAGGCCTCTTTGAGGCGTCGCTCCGGTGTCAGCTCCAGATACAGGCTGATGATCGGGTCGTCGGCCGACTGGATAGAGCCCAGCTGCCGGAGCGCAGCAGGGGTCAACAGCCGATAGGCCGGCTCGATGCGCTCCGCTTCCAGCCGATGCAGAATGCGGTCCCGCAGTTCGGGCGAAATCGTTTCGGTCAAATGCACCATCGATTTTTCCATAGGATTCACTCCGGTTTGGTGACCACCGTTTGGGGTACGTCGGATAATCGGGGAGGTCAGGTACGGGTGGCCTGCACGCGCTGGCGTGCACGACGTAGGAGCGCAGCCGTTTCGCGCACCGACCGCCGGACGACCACGGCCACCTCCTGAACGGGCAGTTCGTGTGTGTCGTGCAGCAACAGCACCTGACGCTCGATGGGATCCAGCCGCTCCAGCGCCTCGGGCGGTACTTCTTCTACTATGATCCGCTCTTCCTCCAGCGAACTCGGATCCGGGATCACATCCTCCCAGCGTTCCAGATCATCGGGTTGGTACCACTCCCAGAAGGATTCTTCGTCGTCGTAAATCGGTTCAGGAGGTACCGGTGCGTCCAGCGACAGCTCCCAGAGCTGGCGAAAGAGCCGCTCACGCTGCAGGTAACGCTGCAGGACGCGATGCAACAGACCCAGCAGCCAGGCTCGAACGCTCAGTTGTCTGGGCTTACGGTGGCGCTGGCGCCAGGCCGTGATCAGCGTCTCACCTACCAGCTCTTCGGCGGTCAGATCTTCTGGACGCAGCTCCTTGAGCCGCCGGTAGTGCGCCAGTTCACGATGGGCCGCGCGGAGCAGCTCGTCCACATAGGGCTCGATCAGCCGGCGGAAGGCGCGTCGGTCACCTTCCAACACAGCCTTCCAGGAGGGAGTGATCGTCTCGGTAGCCAAGGTGAATACCAGGTTGGGGTTCAGGGACACATGCCACAGAAAAAGCGCGAAAAGTCCTGTTCAAGTTCCTGTTGAAACGTACCGTTCCTGCAACAAAAAAGCCCCGTCCTTTCAAAGGGACGGGGCCGGAAGCCCGAAGGACAGCGGTTCAAGAGCGTACCGTAACTGGCGTGACGGCGGCTTCGTCTTCCTCGCCGGTGCGGATGCGGTAGACTTTCTCGACGGGCAGAACGAAGATTTTGCCGTCGCCCACTTCGCCGGTACGGGCCGATTGCAGGATGGCCTGCACGGTGGGTTCGACGAAGTGGTCCGACACGCCAATGTCAAGCATGACCTTGTCATGCAGCTCCATTTTGACCGTGGTGCCCCGGTAGGTTTCGACCTGCTCGGTCTCACCGCCGTGACCTTTGACGCGGGTAACCGTCAGGCCATGGACTTCGGCCTGGAAGAGAGCCTTGAGCACGTCGCCGAGCTTTTCGGGGCGGATGATGGCACGAATCAGCTTCATGGTGACTTTGGGGTTGGGGTTCAGGGGGTTGCCGGACGAGGCTGGGCGGCTGGTGCCGGGACCGTTCCGTTGGTCTGTTCGTGCTCCAGCAGCAGGATGGCGCCTTCGCCGTCGGTGTAGGCTTCCTCGCCATGCAGTATGACGTCGAGGCCGATGGCTTCGGCGCGGGCCGTGGCCCGAACCGGCATGAAAAGGCTGAGGGCTTTCAGGATAAGGTAAGAGACAATACCGCTATAGAGGAGCACGGCCAGAACCGACACCAACTGAACCACCAGTTGGCCGGGGTTGCCAGACAGCAGACCGTCGGCACCGCCCCACCTTGCCTGCGCAAAGATGCCGGTCAACAGGGCGCCGGTAATGCCGCCGAGGCCATGCGCAGCAAACACATCCAGCGAGTCGTCAAAGCGTGTGCGCGGCCGCCACAGGATGACGAAGTAGCTGGGCAGCGCCGAGAAAGCCCCCAGCAGCAATGCCGCCCAGGGGGCAATGAAACCCGCAGCCGGCGTGATGGCCACCAGTCCCACCACGATGGCTGTGGCGGCACCGACAGCGGTTACTTTCCCTTCCCGGGCAAGGTCCAGCAGGGCCCACACAAGCAGCGTAGCAGCCGGGGCCAGCATGGTGTTGACGAAAGCCAGCGCGGCGCTTTCGCCAGCAGCCAGGGCGCTGCCCCCATTGAAGCCAAACCACCCAAACCACAGCAGGCCAGCCCCCAGCAGCACAAAGGGTACGTTGTGCGGTAGCATGGCCTGGCGGCCATAGTCGCTGCGTGGACCCAGAAACAGCACCGCCGCGATAGCGGCCGCTGCCGCGTTCACATGCACGACGGCTCCGCCGGCAAAGTCCAGCGCACCCAGATCCGCCAGCCAGCCGCCACCCCAGACCCAGTGCGCCACCGGGGCATACACCAGCAGCCCCCACAGGGCAATGAACCAGAGGTAGGCCTTGAACTGCATGCGCTCGACAATGGCCCCGGAGATCAACGCGGCCGTAATGATGGCAAACGTACCCTGGAAGGCCATGAACAGCAGATGCGGGATGCTACCGCTGAGCTCCAGGCCCACGCCGCGCAAGAGCGCCATCGACAGGTCACCTACCCAGGCCGAACCTTGGCCAAAAGCCAGCGAGTAGCCCAGCAGCGCCCAGAGTACACCCGAGACGCCCAGCGCAATAAAGCTCATCATCATTGTGTTAAGCGCATTTTTGGCGCGCACCAGGCCGCCATAGAAGAAGGCCAGCGCTGGCGTCATGAGCAGGACCAGCGCGGTGGAAATAAGCATCCAGGCCGTGTCGCCGCTCGAAAGGGCCGTGGTGGCAAGATCTTGGGCTCGGGCTGGAAGGGGCAGCAGTCCCAGTAGAAGCAGCAGACAAAATCGTACATACATAGCCACACTTTAATTTTTTAGATTTAAAAAAGGTTTTGCTGGCTTATTATTTAACAAAATTAATTTTATATGTCAATAACTTAGGATAACATGTTTTAGAAGTTAATTTTTAGAAAGCGCTTTTGTCATTTGCTTTACAAAAACTGACATCGCCACACGGAGACGGAGGCGTTCCGACAACGCGGCCACTATATGCTTTGAGCTGGGGACCAACCGTCTACCTGATGACCACAGCGATGGAAGCAAGGACATCAGGTACAAGATCCTTGATGCCTCGTCGGCTTCGATCGGGACAGCTTTTCCAGGGGCAGACACCAACCGTTCTGCCTGACTGTATGAAACCGTAAAGTGGCTCCCGATATACAGACAAGGCCGGCTGGAACAGTTGGGAAATGCTACGACAATTAAGACGCATTACTGCATATGCGTCCACAGCGTCCGGACGCGCTCATACCACGCGGTTGTTAGGCTTCGTAGAAGGGCATGGTAGGGTCTGCCAGCCGTACGGTCACCAGGCGTCCATCGATGAACAGCAAAGCAACGGGATTGACGGGGGGCAGCTCCCGGCCCCAGACGTCTTTTACCTCCGGGATCCACGCGTAATCGAAACGGAGTGGGTGCTGCTGGAGATAAATGCGTTGTCTGCCAGCATACACCACACGGGTGAACGCCTGCAGCGTAGGCCAGTATCGGTTCAGGTGATCTATTTCCACGGCGATGCAGGTCGCACATCCGCGTTCGTCCAGGATGATCCACAGCGACAACCGCCCTGATGGCTTCAGATGGCCTTCTCGAAGGGCTGCCGCGGCCACATACTCGATGTAGTTTTCCGGCGTCATGACCTCGTGCTCATAGGTTGCTATCCGTTTCATTGCCTGTTGATAGCGTACGAAGAGCCATCCCGACGCCAGAAGCAACAGCGTCAGCGCTGCATATCCCGCTCGGGTCATGGCGTTGATCGCTGATCCTGGGCCAGCGCTGTGAGCACATTGGGGTAGCGTTTCAGGTAGACATCGCCGCCTTCGCGTTCCAGCGTATAGATGCCATTGTCGTCCACTGCCAGCGCCATCGGCATCCGAGCCAGGTCATAGGTGGCCAGGTAGCGTCCATCTTGGGTCGCGTAGACGTCGAGGTAGGAGAGGCGCTTCCGGTGCTCGTCGTGGATCGGTACCACCAGCAGGTACGCATCGTAGACCTCGATCATGGCGGTAGAGAAAAGGGCCCAGGGCGAGTATCCCATGGCCATACTCTCGCCGTCAGCCTCGAACTGCACGTAATTCCCTTCGCTGGGCAGGTTGTCGATCGTAGCCACCGAGAAAAGTTGGCGTCCCTCAAGCGTGTATTTTTTGATAAACGGCTCAGACTCGCCCGCATAGTAGAAATACCGTCCATCGAAAGCCAGGTCGCCGCTGTAACAAAGCGGCATTACTTTTCCCAGGTTCGTGCTCGCAAACCCGCGAACGACTTTTCCCTCCAGATCTATGATATTGAAGAGATAGGCAGGGCTGGTGGGGGACAGGATCAGCAGTCTGTGCTCATCAACGACTTCACCGCGATATGCTTCTATCCCGATCTTTTTGTCCAGAACGAGTGTGTCTGCGATCGACCACACCACGAGGCGCGCGGATGAAAAGAGATAGATCCTGCCATGATGCACATCCATATCCGAGATACCGGTCACCTCGCCCGGCCCTTCCCCTCTACCCTTTCCAATAAAGAAAGGATGTCCTCGCAGATCCTTGCCGAAGACTGCTATTTTCCCCAGGTTTCTTTCAAACACAAAAAGATATTGGTCTGACTGGCAAAGTTGAGAAGGCTCATATAGCTCAAATGCA
The DNA here is from genome assembly GCA_030950375.1 of Rhodothermus sp. Lineage (GTDB taxonomy): Bacteria > Bacteroidota > Rhodothermia > Rhodothermales > Rhodothermaceae > Rhodothermus. The sequence goes on from JAUZRN010000058.1 coordinate 6,354, forward strand.
GAAAGATTCAGGCTATCGACCGCCTGGAGACGCGCTTTGATGAGCCGCTGGCGCAGGGACTGTTCCGTCCTGGCAAAGAAATCCAGTGGAGACTGGGGCGAAGATGATTCGGTCTTACAGCCAGCCAGCACGCTCCATAAAAAGACCAGAAGCGTTACGGTCCGCATAATGAACGTTCTTACAGATTGAAGTGTCGGTTTGAGCTCATTCTGGATCACAGAAGAAGCAGGGTCGGTAGCATCGCACATAGCCGGACTGTTCACTGTAAATCATTCCACAGTAGTATATCAGTAGTATATATCATCCTCTGCGTGACACGAGCCATTCCATCCAAAGCATGTGCTACACCCTGTGCAGGCGGCAAGCGCTTCTTGCACAGAAAACCCAATCTGTCGGTGTTTCCAGGAGACCTCGACGTTCAGTACCAACAACAGGGCAGCAACCAGACATGCAGCGACGGCTTTCATGGCGAATCCCTATGTTGGCTGTTGATGAATCTTACAGCTAAGGTAAAAAAAAGTATTGGGTCAAGCCGTATGGGGTTGTTAATCTGGTCGAGCATGCATTTGGGGGTGGTAGTATCCGCAGGAACAGGAGGCCGCCGGCCGGCCGTTCAGGTAGTCGGCTCTTAAATTATCGTACACCTGTGTTGTATTGTGGGCTGTTGCACCAGGATTCACTGCCGTTCGGGTTTTTGCTGGCTCGGAGGCGGTTGGTTATGCCATCGGGTTTTCCCGATGCGGTTTACGTGGTCGGCGGAGTAATCGGCCGGATGCCCTCCAGGCCGACTTCCCAGCCCACCCGAAACACGTCGTCCGGCGGTGCATTCCGCCAGATAAGGCTGACATGGGTTACGGGGAACGTCAGCGGTTGCCACTGTTGCTGGAGTGCGTGCTGCAGCGTCACGCAGGCAGCGGCATCGGGGGCCTGACCAATGCTCAGGTGGGGCGTAAAGCCGCCGCGGTGACGCCGTACGTCGTCGCACTCCGGGGCTACGGCCAGCAGCGCCTGTTGGAGTGCATCGAGGGCTTCGGCCGGCTCGGGCGCCAGCCACAGCGTACAGCGGCCGCTCGGATGGCGAAAGTACCGAATCGTAGCCAGACGTACGGTGAAAGGCAGCAACGGTCGGATGCGCTCGGCCATTGCTTCAAGCAGGTCCGGCCAGGCCTCCGGCGGCCGAAACGGATAGAGCAGGTTGATGTGGGGCATCCAACGGCGTACCTGACGATCGTAACGGGTGCGGATAGCCTGAATAGGCGGCCAGATCGCTTCGGGCGGAATAATCACAACGGCGGTATGGTGGGTCTTTCGGGCAGGCATTCCGGGCTTGCTTTTGCGCAGAAAAAAAAGCGATAACTCGGGGTAGCTTCACCCTGAAGCATCCGGTAGGATCCGGATCGGACGGCAATCTACAACAACAGAACCTGCCATGTCTGATACCTTACGCTATCCGATCGGGCCGTTCCGATGGCCAGACACACCGCTGACCACGGAGCAGCGGGAGGGGCTGATCGCGCAACTGGCTGAATTGCCTGTGCAGGTGCGCCAGATTGTGAACCAGCTCTCCGAAGTGCAGCTGGATCGATCCTATCGACCGGGGGGCTGGACGGCCCGTCAGGTGGTACATCACCTGGCCGACAGTCACCTGAACGGCTACGTGCGTTTCCGGTTGGCGCTGACCGAGGAAGCGCCGCTGATTAAACCCTACGATCAGCAACGGTGGGCTGACCTGCCCGATGCCCGTTTGGCGCCGGTTTCGGCTTCGCTTGCCCTGCTGGACGGGTTGCATGCTCGCTGGGTGGCGTTGCTGCGCAGCCTGCGGCCGGAAGACTTTCAACGAACGTTCCGCCACCCAGAGCACGGTCCGCTGACGCTGGATCAGGCGTTGGCGCTCTACGCCTGGCACGGCCGCCACCATGTGGCGCATCTGTCGCTGGTGCGGATGCAAACGGCCGAAGCTAAATCGACGGGCTCATGACGGCACCTGCGGTTGTGATTGTGGGAGGGGGAATTGTCGGGCTGGCTACGGCCTATCGGCTTATGGAACGCATGCCGAAGGTGCATCTCACCATACTGGAAAAGGAAGACCGGGTGGCCGCGCATCAGACAGGCCGTAATTCCGGGGTGATCCATTCCGGGCTGTACTACCGACCAGGCTCGCTCAAGGCTATCTGTTGTCGGGAGGGCAAGCGAGAGCTGATTCGCTTTTGTGAGGCTGAAGGGATTCCTTACGAATGCTGCGGTAAGGTGATCGTGGCTGTCGAGGAGGCAGAGCGATCCCGTCTGCAGGCACTTTACGAGCGCGGACAACAGAATGGTGTAACGTGCACCCTGATCGGTCCGGAACGGCTTCGCGAACTGGAACCGCATGTGCAGGGCGTGGCGGCCATTTACGTGCCAGAGGCAGGTATTGTCAGTTATCGGGCGGTGGCCGAGCGACTTCGGATGAAGTTGGAGGCGGCCGGCCATCGCGTGGTGCTGCGGGCCCCGGTCACGCGTATCGTGCCGGACGGCCGAGGGGTGGTGCTTGAAACACCGGCCGGCACCTTCCGAGCCGATGTCGCCGTGGGATGTGCTGGACTGTACGCCGACCGGATCGCTCGCATGGACGGTCTGGAGCCAGGTGTACGTATTCTGCCCTTCCGTGGTGAATATTACGAGCTGCGGTCTGAACGGCGACAGCTGTGTCGTAGCCTGATCTATCCGGTACCGGATCCTGCCTATCCATTCTTGGGCGTGCACTTCACGCGCATGATTGATGGACGCGTGGAATGCGGGCCCAGTGCCGTGCTGGCCTTCGCCCGGGAGGGCTACCGGCTGGCCGATGTAAACCCGTCGGAGCTGGCCGAGATGCTGACCTACCGAGGCTTCTGGCAACTGGCCCGCCGGCACTGGCGCAAAGGAGTACAGGAGCTCCTGCAATCGCTCAGCAAACGGTATTACCTGCGCCAGGCCCGACGGCTCATTCCCGAGGTGGCGCCGGAGGACTTGTTGCCGGCTCCGTCAGGAGTGCGGGCCCAGGCTGTCGATCTCAATGGTCGCCTGGTGGATGACTTTCTCGTAATGGAGTCGCCACACATGGTGCACGTGATCAATGCTCCTTCACCGGCTGCCACTTCGGCATTTTGCATTGGGACCCTGGTCGCCACGCGCGTGCAGGCCCGATTCAGGTAACGGCCGCCCAAAAAGGGAGCCAGGTTGCACGTTCGTTTATCGGGAGAGAGCGGTTTCTGACCAGCCGTGCTTTATTTTGCAGCAACGCTGTGTTCCACCAACACCCCTTCAGGCCTTTCGGCCAGCTCCCCCTCCAAGGGGGAGCAAAACTTCTGGTTTGGTCACGTAACGTTTACTTCCGCGTGCTTGCCCGATTCCTGGCAAGGCTTTTTAATGATGTTCCCCCTCCCCACCGGGGAGGGGGATAGGGGAGGGGCCAACCATCCCCGCCAACTCAGTGGCTGCGCTGTTTCTGTCGGCAACGCTGCCTTCCAACAGACACCCCCTCGGGCCTTCGGCCAGCTCCCCTTCCAAGGGGGAGCAGAATTTTTGGAGCTCTATGGCAAAGTGCCCCCTGGCGCTTCCGGCAGAGACCCAGCAAAGCTTTTTTTCTTGAGTCTCCCCTCCCTTTTGGGAAGGGGGGCAGGGAGGGGGCCTGACCTTCCACACTATCTCCTCAACTGAGGACCTACGGCAATACAATCCCCCAACGAAAACAAAACAAGCCGGCCTGACTTACCACCCAATGGAGACCAAACAAGGGCTTGACAAACTACTCCGTTCGAGTTTTCTTCTCCCACAACCACGGCGACGTGGTGGCCGGCACGTCACCAGCCGTTCTCGGTTGACCTGATTCCCTTTCCCCAACCGAAACCAGCGGAAGCTATGAAGCGCATGCATCTTCCCATTTCCCTGCTGGGATTCTGGTTGATACTACCGGCCACGGCGCTTCAGGCCCAGCCCCCACCCCTGTTTGAGCTCCAGGAGATTTCGATAGAAGCGCTTGATCCTCAGGCCCAGCAACGCTGGCAGGTGTTGCAACGACTTCCAATGATGGTGCGGCTGCAGGTGGTGCGGCTTCCGGAGCAGCTCTGGCGCTATCGTGCTTTTACGCTGGCGGTGGATGCGGCGGGCTGTCTGGTGCTGGAAGAGGGCCAGGGTCTACGCGCGCTGACGGCGCGGCTGAAAGAACTGTCGGTGCTTTCGGAAGAGGCGGTGGCCTGGAACGGGCGGATCTACGCGGACGCGTCAGTAGAGGTGGGCGAAGTGTCGCTGGTAGTGATGCGGACGGGTGCGGTGACGGGTCATTTGTTGCTGGGGGATTGGGAGTACTGGGTGCGGCCGCTGAGTGAGGGGTTGCATGCGCTAGTGGAGATTGACCCGCGGAAGTATCCACGAGAGTGGCCGGGTAGTCCGTATTACGACGGTGGAGGGATTCCGGAGGAGCCGGTACTCGCAGGGGTGTATCCGAACCCGGTGAGAGATCGGCTGGTGGTGCGCTTTGGGTTGCCGGCGGCGGAGGAGGTGGAGCTCAGGGTGTATGATGTGTTGGGACGGGAGGTAGTGCGTCGGCAGCTGGGTCGCGTGGCGGCGGGGTGGCATCGGGTGGAGCTGGCGACGGGCGCCTGGTCGTCGGGTCGTTATGTGGTGGTGCTTCGGGTGGGTGAGCGTACGTTGACGCAGTCGATCACCCGGGTTCGGTAAGTGTAGCATCTGCGGAGGGGCCAGGGTGGGTCCCTCCGCGTTTGGTTTGGCTGGTGTTGCACCAACCGTTGGAGGAAGCGATGCGGAGCTGGGTGCACTTCAGTCGGATCGACACGGTGCAGGTCGAGCCATTTCTGCTGGTTTTCTGCGAGGGAAATTTTGATGTAGGGCTTGCACCGATTCACCGTTCCATTCGGAGTTGGTATCCGAATGCGAAGTTGCATTTTCGGGTGCCGGCCGTGACGTGGGACTATTTGCATCGGTGCTGGCGTGAGGGCAAGGATTGCCTGCGCGTAGAGATACGCACGTTCTGAGGACATCGGGGTATTTCCTTTCTGGATCCCGTGCTGCACGGCTGGCTCTGGCTTCAGGGTGCACTCAACTTCCGGCGCGCTGGCTGTCGCGCAGCGCGCGGAAGGGGGTGCCTTCGCGCCAGTTAGGAAAGTCGTTGCTGTTTGCCAGCCGGTAGCCGATATCGAACAGCAGACGCAGATCGTCCACGGCCCCGCGCAGGTCCCACGCCGGGTCGTACTCGTCCGAGGGCTTATGGTAGTGCTGCTCTACATATTCGGCACGGCGCGCCAGCGTCCATTCCGGACCGTGCGCCACGTGGTCGATACCGGCGTCCAGGTAGAGTGCCGGAATGCCCGCACGGGCGAAGCTGAAGTGGTCTGAGCGGTAATAGTAGCCTTTTTCCGGCTCGGGATCGGGGCGCAAGTAGCGACCCTGCGCTTCGGCGGCGGCCGCCGCATAATCGTCCAGCTCCGACATGCCATAGCCAATCACCGTCACGTCGCGCATAGGACCCAGCACGTTCAGGCCATCCATGTTCAGGACGGCCACGGTTTTTTCGGGCGGAAAGATCGGATGGGTGGCGTAGTAAGCCGAGCCCAGCAGGCCCTGCTCTTCGGCAGTCACGGCCAGAAACAGCACAGAGCGGGCAGGCGCTTCGGGTAGCGTCGTAAAAGCCTGTGCAAGTACCAGCAATCCGGCTGTACCCGTGGCGTTGTCGAGTGCGCCATTGTAGATGCTGTCGCCGGGCAGCGATGGGTCGACGCCCAGGTGATCCCAGTGTGCGGTGTAAATCACGACTTCATCGGGGCGTTCTTGGCCCGGGAGCAGTGCCAGCACGTTTTGTGAGCGCACCTCCCGAATGGTGTTGTGCAGCGAGGCCGAAAAGCGAAGGTTCAGCGGCACTGCTCGAAAACCTGGTCGGGCGGCGGCTGCCTTGAGCTGTTCCAGGTCCTGTCCGGCCAGTTCAAAGAGTCGCCGGGCGGACTCATAGGTCAACCACCCTTCGATCGCACATCGATCCATATTCTGCTGATCGTTTACCAGCGTAAACTGCGGGCCGGACCAGGACCCCTGCACCACGGCCCACGGGTAGCCTGCCGGACCAGTCTCGTGGATAATGAGGGCGGCTGCGGCACCCTGTCGGGCAGCCTCCTCAAATTTGTAAGTCCAGCGGCCATAATAGGTCATAGCCCGGCCGGTGAAAAGTGTCGAGTCGCCTGTCGCGTAGCCGGGGTCGTTCACCAGCATGACGACGGTTTTGCCGCGCACGTCCACGCCTTCGTAGTCGTTCCAGTTGTATTCGGGCGCTACAATGCCATAACCCACAAAGATCACCTCGCTTTTGGTCACCGACACCTCTGACACCAGCCGTTTGGTCCAGAACATAGCTTCGTCTCCATAGCGGAAACGCAGCCGGCTTTGGCGTCCCTGCACCTCCATTCGGGCCGATGCCGGATCGGCCGTAATCTCGGCCAGCGGCACCTCCTGCGTGTAACGGTCACCGTTGCCCGGTTGCAGGCCCAGCGTTTGAAACTGTTCGATCAGGTATTTCACGGTTTGCTCTTCACCCGGTGAGGCAGGTGCCCGGCCTAGGAACGCATCGGAGGCCAGCACCTGAATATGCTCGGCCAGCAATGCCGGCGTAATTGCTTCATGGGCGGTCTGGGTGGGATCTGTTGGCTGGCAGGCCAGCGGAAACAACAGGGCGAGCAACAGCCCGGGCAATAGCAGGCGCATAATGGTTCAGATCGCGTTGGTTTCTGGATTTTCTGAAAGTACGAACGACAGCCTTTTTTTGAAAGCCACCTTTTTCGGGGGTTGTTGTGTGCTGAACGGAAAGGAGCGGTGGTTTTCACCGGTAGCTGATACGGCGGCGGTCGCCTCCCAGGTGTTCGAGACGTACGCGTAGCGTGTGCGGTGGCAGCAGGGGTTCGATGCGGTCAGCCCATTCGACGACGCTGACGCCGTCTCCATAGAAGTATTCTTCGTAGCCCAGGTCGTAGAACTCTTCGAGGGTGCGCAGGCGATAGGCGTCAAAGTGATACAGCGGGAGGCGTCCCCCCCGATACTCGTGCACCAGCGTAAACGTGGGGCTGCTGACCGCTGTCTCGGGGATGCCCAGACCTGCAGCGATACCTTTAACCAGTTGCGTTTTGCCGGTGCCCAGGTCTCCATAGAGGGCCACCACGTCGCCCGGTCCGAGGTGTTTGGCTAAGCGGCGGCCCAGTGTAAGCGTGGCTTCCGGGCTGTCCGTTTCGCAGGGTAGCAGGTCCGTTAGGGCGGCTGTATTCATATTGCTTTGGGGCGCATGGTGACGATCGGCACAATCATTTCCTGCAACGAGACGCCGCCATGCTGGAACGTGTCGCGGTACAGGTTGACGTAGTGGTGATAGTTGGTCGGATAGACGAAATAATAGTCTTCTTTGGCCAGCAGGTAGGTAGTAGTTATGCTGCTGCGAGGCAATCCAAAGGGCAGCGGATCGCGCACGAAGATGGCGTGGCGTTCGTCGCCGCGCAGGTTACGGCCAAATTTGAACCGAAGCGCCGTCGAGGTTTCGCGGTCGCCGAGCACTCGGGTGGGGTGCAGGCAGCGAATGGCGCCATGGTCGGTTGTCAGGATGATGGTACAGCGCTGGCGAGCCAGCTCCTGAAAAGCCTGATAGAGCCAGGAGTGCTCGAACCAGGTGCGCGTCAGCGCCCGGTAAGCACGTTCGTCCGGAGCGATCTCCTTGAGTACATCCGAATCGGAGCGGCTATGGGCCAGAATGTCCACGAAGTTTACGACAATGGCGCTCAGGTCGTGTTGGAGGAAGTCGTTCACCTGGCGGGCGAAGGTGCGGCCATCGGCCGCTCCGATGAGCTTCTCGTAGCGGATGCGGGCACGAAGACGGCGTCGCTCAAAAAAGTCTTTCAGGAAGCGTTCTTCGTTGCGATTGCGGCTATTTTCGCTCTCTTCGGCCTCGGACCAGGCGTCCGGGTAGCGCCGGGCCAGGTCGCGGGGCAGCAGTCCGCTGAAGATGGCATTGCGGGCGTAAGGAGTGGCTGTAGGCAGCAACGAAAAGTGGAAGGCCGGCTTCAGGTCGAACAGGGGCGTTAGCAGCCGCTCAAACTCGAGCCATTGATCGAAACGCATGCAGTCGATTATGAAAAACAGTACAGGACAGCCCTCGTCGAGTGCTGGTAGCACGAAATGCGACAGCACCTCGTGAGATAGAATGGGCCGATCCTTATCGGGCTGCGAGGCCAGCCAGTCGGGATACACGGTTTCGACGTAGCGGCCAAAGATCCGGTTGGCTTCACGGAACTGATCTTCCAGAATCTGACGGGCACCTTCGTCGCCTTCCAGCTCCAGGTCAAAGCGCGTAAGCTGGCGATACAGGTCGATCCATTCGTCGGGAGTGAGGGGGCCCTGCAGGGCTGCTGCAATACGCGCAAAGGCCTGCAGGTATTCCTGCGAGACTTTTTCGCTTCGGATGCGAGGTTGCTCGAGCAGGCGCTTGCAGGTAAGCAGGATCTGACTCGGATTCACGGGTTTGGTCAGGTAGTCACTGATCTGGCGTCCCAGGGCCTCTTCCATGAGCTGCTCTTCCTCGCTTTTGGTGACGAGCACCACGGGAAGCTCCGGGGCCAGTGCCTTGATTTCGGACAACGTCTCCAGCCCCCCCATACCCGGCATCTGTTCGTCAAGAAGCACCAGGTCAAAATGATGGCGACGCACCTGTTCGACGGCGTCGGCCCCATTGGTGACGCTGGTAACTTCGTAGCCTTTGGTTTCCAGTAACAGAATGTGGGGCCGGAGCAATTCGATCTCGTCGTCGGCCCAGAGAATGCGCGGTTTTCCTGGCATACAGATGCGTGGCTGATTCAATCCCTGCGAAAAACAGCCGGAGGGGAAACTCCCTGCCGCTTTGGGCTATAACGTACGCTCCGGACAGGCGATCCGGTTTGCCGTGGTTTTGAACGAACAGCCTGCCCATGATATTGCGTACCGGACAGTTTACCTTCCCGACGCCACCCGTGCAGCTTTTTGGCCGGGAGGCCCCCCTGATGCTGGAGATTGGCTTTGGCGACGGCGGTTTTCTGACGGAGTGGGCGGCGCATCACCCGGACTGGAACGTGCTGGGCGTGGAAATATCGCCGGGATCAATGCGGCGGGCGTTCGGACGGGTGCGCCGGGCCGGCCTGACCAATGTGCGGCTCTATCTGGGGCAGGCACGCTTTCTGGTGCGGAATGTGCTACCCCCACACAGCCTGTCGCTGGTCTATGTGAACTTTCCAGATCCCTGGCCAAAGAAGCGGCATCAGGAGCGACGCCTGTTGCAGGCATCGTTTTTTGCGTTGCTTTCCACCCGGCTGGTCAATGGCGGTGCGCTTCGGCTGACTACCGACGATGCCCCGTATTTTGCTTTTGCTCGGGAAGAAGCTGAAAAAACCGGGTTGTTTCGGATCGAAGTGACCGAGCCACCGTCGGAGACATTGCAGACCAAGTACGCACGCAGGTGGCAGGCACAACAGAAACCCATTTATCACGCCATTTTTACGAAGCAGGCGGACGCTGCCGATTTGTTTCCTCCCGCTATCGAACGCTATGACGTCATGCATCACGCGCTGCTGGAAGGTACACTGCCCGAGTTAGAGCATTTTGAGAAGCTCGTTCACCCCTTCAGAGGGGGGCACGTAATCGTACTGGAAGCCTATCGGTCGCTCGACGGCACCGGGCTGCTGTTTCTGGTTCGGATTGAAGAAGAAGATCTGACGCAGGAAGTGCTGGTCGAAGCCCGTCCGAAAGGCGAACAGGTGCTGGTGCGTGTGCTGCCGTTCGGGCTGCCGCTCTCGACCCGGGGCACGCGTGAAGCCATTCGATGCCTGACCGGATGGCTGGAGGCGCAAGGCATGCGTCTGGCGGAGGCGTTTTTCTGACTCTCCAGGAACGTGCGGGACAGTGCCAGAGACTTCTCGGGTGATAGGCTCTTGAAAGAGGTGTCCGGATGAAAGCACCAGAGCGGCAGCACAGGCAGTAGGCCTGGGAAAGCACGCATGCCTCTTGCGTGGGTGAATGTGGTGTGGCGGAGAAGGGCCTGTAGCTATGTTACTTTTCGTATTGGGAAACACACGCCCCTCCGTCGTTTCGCGACAACTCTCCCTGAGAAGGGGGCGGAATTTGGGGATCTCTACGGCCACGCACCTTTAGCGCCTACGTCCGAAACCGGGCAAAGCTTTTTTTCTGAGTTCCCCCTTTCCGTTGGGGAGGGGGCTCACTTCGTTCATCATTGCCATTGTCCCGGGTGCTGGTGCTTCCATCGGGCGAATGCCCCCCTCAGGCCCTTCGGGCCAGCTCCCCCTGCGAGGGGGAGCAAAATTTTCTGGTTTCTGGACTATTGGTAGATCTGGCATGGCCGCTGGGTAGCAGACCTGCCGGTATTTGCGCGTTCCCCCTTCCCCGCCGGGGAGGGGCCAACCATCCCGCTACGCCGCTCCAACCGCTGTGCGGTTTCTGACCAGAACCCTGTCTCTAACAGACATCTCCCAGGCCTCCGGCCAGCTCTCCCTCAAGGGGGAGCAAATGTTTTTGGCGTAATTGTCAAACTCGGCATAATGGCCGGATGTCAGCCCTGCATCGGAATAATCATGCAGGCAGTGCTCTGTGCTTGCTGTCTTCTCTAAGCGTTTCTTCTGACTTTCATAGTCTCTGGCTCATACGCTGGTCCTGTCCGGAATAAGCCCCTGCTGTCACTTTGCGGCAATTTTCCCGAAAGACCGGAGCGAATTTTTATGGAGGCCGGCACGCCTGTCTTGCCGTGGTCTCGGTGACGTTTGTCCTTATTTTCTTCCAGCACCTGTGGTCTTTTTTGCGAGGTGCACGAAAAGATAGAGCAGGTATGCCAGCGATACGCCGACTTATCGCTCTGCTTCTCCTGGCCGACGGTTTGATCACGGTGGTCTGGGGAGCTGGCTTTCTGCGCTGGCAGCGGCGGTGGATGCCGCGTTGGTATCGGCCGGTGTTGGACGGGCTGCTCCGCTGGCCCGGGTCGCTGCTTCGCCTGGGAGCAACGCTGGAGGCGCTGCTGGGCTGGTGGTTGTGGAGGCAGCCATAGGCGTTGCTCAGGCGCGTTGCAGCCGGAGGCGGCCACGGCGAGGATCCACTGCTTCAGGGCGCACGATAACGCAGTCGCCGGGCCTGAGCGCATCCGCGGTGGCCAGCAGGCCACGCAGGCCGTAGGGTTGCAATTCAACAAGGTATCCGGCCGGGCGGCGGGTTACAACGATTGCTTCGAACGTCTGGGCCGTGTGGCGCTTGAGCCAGACCAGTGCCCAGTAGCGGGTGGCCTGCTGTTCCAGTGTGCGGGCTTCGCGCTCGGCAGCTTCGGCTGTGGCCAGCACCTCGAACAGTCGGGTAGTGTCGTAGGGAAGCGGAGCGTTGGCCAGGGCAGCTACGAGCTGGCGCTGCAATGCCAGGTCGGCATAGCGCCGGATCGGTGAGGTGATCTGCACGTAAGCTTCCAGGCCAAGTCCGGCATGGGGTTGGGGGTGTGTAGATAACCGGGTGCGGCGCAGGCCGCGCAGTCGGGTGGTCAGGAGGACTGGATCGTAGTCCAGCTTTTTGCCCTGCAGTTCGGGATCATCCGGGGGATCCTGTACGCGGTAGATCATAGGCAATTCGTACTCGGCTGCCCACCGGGCTGCTTCGGCGTTGGCCAGAATCATCCATTCACTGACCATGCGTCGGGCGGGGGTGTCGGGGTCGATCACCTTGAGCGTAATCGTGTCGCCTTCTACCTGAACTTTGAGCTCCGGCCGTCGAATCAGCAGGGCGCCCCGGGCCAGACGAGTTTCAGTCAGCGATTGGCTCAGACGGGCCAGCACCTGTAGCGATGGGGCCAGTTCGTGGGGTGTGTCGCCGGCCAGTATCGCGTCAACGGTTTCGTAGGTGAAGCCGTACGCCACCCGGATTTGTCCGCGTACGAGCTGCACGTCCTGGATTTGCTCCTGTGCGTCGACGGTTACCACGACGCTCAGCGTAGGACGAACCGTTTCGGGCTGCAGGCTGGCCAGGTCATGGCTCAGGCGCTCGGGCAGCATGGGAATGGAGCCAGTGGGCAGGTAGCGGGTCAGGCCTCGACGCAGGGCTTCCTGGTCGAGCACATCTCCCGGTAGGACAAAGTGGGGCACGTCGGCCAGATGGATGCCAATGCGCCAGCCGCCTTCGGGCAGAGGCTCGACGGTGAAGGCATCGTCGATTTCGCGGGTGGAAGCGTCGTCGATGTGGAAAGCCGGCAGATGCGTAAAGTCGGTGCGATCGTCGGCAGGGGCAAAGGGGGCCAGTGCGTCGGCAGCGGCCAGCACTTCGGGGGGAAAGGCAGGTTCGATGCCGGCCAGCAGCGCGAATGTATCGGCAGAAGCATCGAGGCGACCCGTGCGCAGCAGGATTTCCAGGGCAGCTTCGCGGGTGGTCATGCCCCGGTCGCGAGCTATGTCGGCCAGCACCTGGGTGATGTCGGAGCGCTGTTTCTGGCGTAGATAGGCTTCCAGCGCATCCAGCACCTGCGTCGGCGTTTCGGGCAGTTCGTCGGTTTCCGCATCGAGCAGCTGTTCCAGTCGGGCACGCAGCGCCTGGCGTTCGGCCTCACGTTCCCGGCGGCGGCGCTCGGCCGTCTGCAGGGCTTCGACCTGCTCAGGGGTGCGGGGTGAAAAGGTCAGTCCACGTCGGCTAAAATACAGGGGGTCGGCCAGGAGCGCTCGTAACAGGGCTCCCTGTTCCAGGGTGCCAGCTTCGCCAAAGTAGAGGTGGGCCAGACTTTGCAGATCAAAGGTGTCGCCTTCTTCACGGGCGGTTTCCCAGAGCAGAGCCAGGTCGATTTCAGCCTGGAGGGCATTGATCTGCGCTTCCAGCGTGCGCACCACCTCGGCAAGCACATCGGGGGTGGCGGTGTGTTCATGGTGAATAGCGATGCGGCGCATCGGCAGCCGAATGCGGCGCCCTGTAGGGGTAAGCGCCTGCACCGTTCTATCCCGCAGAGCCAGCACCAGCGCAAATTGTGGCCGGTCGTTTTCCAGGTATTCAACAAGGGTGCCCGGTTTCATGCACTTCGATGCGGATGGATGATACCGCAAAAATAGGGAATGGCTGGCGTATCTTGGTTAACGGACGGTCACCCACTGAAACGTCGATGGCGCGTCGAACGCTTCCGCTGAACGACTCGCTCTATGATTATCTGCTGTCGGTCTCTTTGCGCGAGCCTGAAGTGCTCCGGCGGCTTCGGGCCGAAACGGCTCGTCATCCCCAGGCTGAGATGCAGATTGCACCGGAGCAGGGACAGTTCATGGCATTGCTGGTTCGGTTGATCGGTGTCCGGCGCGCCCTGGAAATCGGGGTATTCACTGGCTACAGTGCGCTCTGGGTAGCGCTGGCTTTGCCGCCGGACGGTGAATTGATCGCCTGTGATCTGAGCGAAGAGTACACAGCGGTGGCCCGGCGCTACTGGGAGGCGGCTGGTGTGGCCGATCGGATCACGTTGAGGCTGGGACCAGCACGCGACACGCTTGAGGCATTGCTGGCCGAGGGAGCGGCTGGCACATTTGACCTGGCGTTCATTGATGCCGATAAAGAATCGTACGAATGCTATTACGAACAGACGTTGCAACTGGTGCGTCCCGGCGGATTGATTCTGCTGGATAATCTCCTGATGGGAGGACGTGTGGTCGATCCGACGAACCGGGAACCGGCCGTCGAGGCAATTCGGCAGCTCAACGAGAAACTATGTCGGGATCCTCGCGTCGATTATGCACTACTGCCGGTTGGCGATGGGCTGGGCCTGGCCCGTCGGCGTTGATGGTGCGTCATTTTTGCATACGGATCAATAGGCACGATCTGTGCAGCACGGCTGAGAGACGCATGATCGGTTTTTTGCCGAGGGCACCGGCTGAAAAAACGACAGGACGGGGTTGCGATCGGAGGTAAGGAGCTATGGCACAGGCGGTAAAGGATTACTACGAAATTCTGGGTGTTCCGGAAAATGCCACCGAGGAGGAGATTAAGAAGGCGTACCGGAAGCTGGCGCGTGAGTGGCATCCGGACCGAAACCCGGATAAGCCGAATGCGGAGGAGCGCTTTAAGGAGATTCAGGAGGCCTACAGCGTGCTGTCAGATCCTGAAAAGCGCCGGCAGTACGACATGATGCGGAAAAACCCGTTTGGGGCGTTTGGCGGGTTTGGTCCGGGTAATGGCAGTCGCTTCTACCGGACGCCAGAGGGAACGTACGTCCATTTCGAGACGAGCGGTAACCTGGAAGATCTGCTGGATGAAGAGTTTGGTTTCGGTAGTCTGGGCGATATTTTCAGTCGCTTTTTTGGCGGATTCGGGCGTTCCGGTACGCGGCACGATCCCTTTAGCCGGATGCGCCGGCCCCGTGATGTAGAGGTTCGTGTGCGGTTGCCGTTTGAGCAGGCGTTGCGTGGTGGTAAGACCGACATCACGTTGCCCGACGGCCAGAAAGTACGGATCAATGTGCCGAAGGGTGTTCGGTCCGGCTTCAAGATTCGCCTAAAGGATGGAGGCCCGACGATTGCCGGCGTGCCTCAGGGTAATGTATACATCATCTTTGAAGTAGAGCCTCATCCGCGCTTCCGGCGAGAGGGTGATGACCTCTACACAACGATCACGATCAACCCGCTGGAAGCGATGTTGGGGACTGCACGGGAGGTGATGGATGCCTACGGCCGTCGGATCAAGATACGGATTCCGCCGGGCACGCAGCCGGGCGAACGCCTGCGCATCCGCGGTCATGGGGTGGAAACCGAAACGCATACGGGGGATCTGTACATCGAAGTCCAACTGGAAATCCCCCGGCGCCTTTCGGCCGAGCAGCAGCGCATTCTGCGCGAAGCGGCTGAGAAAGCTGGTCTGATCCGGTCTTAGCAGCCCGGGCGTCTGAAGGCGCCTTTTTAGTCTGCACGTTGAAAGGCTGCTGTTTCCAGGAGTATGCGCCTGACAAACCGGGCAGGCTCCTGGGGCTCTCGGCATTTTTAAGCGGAAGGCTTTGATGCCTGTCGCTGCTACATAGCCACGGATCGGGACGGTTCGGTCAGAAATGCCAGCACTTCACGGGCGAAGGCGTCGGGTGCATCGGCATGTACCCAGTGGCCGGCTGCGGGGATGGTCACAAGACGTGCGTGGGGAAAAAGCCGACGAATGTGCGGTAGGTCATTTTCCGTGATGTAGTCGGAGCGGGCGCCTTTCACAAAAAGCACCGGTCTGGTAAACTGACGGCCGTTATCGATGGCGGCACTGATCCGATCATAGTAACGGCTCAAGCCTTTCAGGTCCATTTGCCAGGTGTACCGTCGGGTAGCTGCATCGAACTGCAGATTCTTCAGTAGAAACTGGCGGATGGGGGCTTCGGGGATATAGGTAGCCAGAGCTTGGTCGATGGCCTGGCGACTGTCGTAGCGGACGGGATCAATTGCCTGCAGGGCTTCAAGAATGGTGCGATGGCGAGGTTCATAGGCACGAGGCGCAATGTCGACCACGACGAGGCGATCGACGCGCTCCGGAGCACCAAGCGCCAGTTCCATGGCTACTTTTCCGCCCATGGAATGTCCCAGCACGTGTGCCTGTTTGAGACCCTGTGCCTCCATAAAAGCCAGCACATCGGCGGCCATTGTGGGATAGTCGATAGGACGGGCATGCGGCGAGCGGCCGTGTCCCCGCAGGTCCAGCGTAAAAACGCGAAAATGTGGGCTGAAAGCTTTGCTGGCCAGTGTATGCCAGTTGCCGCTGCTGCCCAGGAGTCCATGGAGAATGAGCAGCGGGGGGCCTTCGACGCCGTAGCTTCGGTAGGCCAGTTCAGCGGTCTGGATAGCGGGTAGCATGGCGGGGAAGGAGTATTTCAGCATCGGGGAGTGGGTCGAATTCGCCAATGAAACGAATTTCTGGCTCCAGGCGATGGCCGGTCTGCGTTTCGACCACCTGTTGCACGTAGGCGATAAGCGCCTGCACCTGAGCGGCTGTGGCCTGGCCACGATTGATGATAAAGTTAGCGTGGCGCGACGATACTTCAGCGTCGCCGATGCGCACGCCTTTTAGACCACACTGGTCGATCAAGCGTCCGGCGCCAATTCCATTGATTTTTTTGAAGATAGATCCAGCACTGGGTTCGGTGTCGAGGGGAGGGTGACGCTCGCGTCGCCAGGCAAGGTTGGCGTCCATAATTTCGCGCAGGCGTGTCGGATTGCTCGGGGTAAGCTGAAAGGTGGCAGCCAGCACGATGTCGTCGCGTTCGTGGAGGATGGAATAGTCGTAGCCAAAATGGAAGTAGTCGGGACCGACAGTGCGGCGTTCGCCTTCGGCCGTCAGGATTTCAGCTTCGATCAGTATCTCTTCAATGAAGATGGTACGTGCGCGGTCAGGTGGCGGCGAGAGAAAGTGCAGGTTTTGCCAGAGGGCGCCACCTACAGTAGAGGGAATGCCCACATAGTGTTCCAGGCCAGCAAGGCCCATGTTGACGGCCACTTCGATGAGGTCAGGATAGACGATCGCGCCGCTTTCGGCCCAGAGGCGATGGTTGGAGCATAGGCGATAGGCACGGGCACGATTACGGATGACCAGACCCCGGAAGCCCCGGTCGCCCACCAGAATGTTGGCGCCCAGGCCAAGCACAAAATACGGGATGCCCAGTTCGCGGGCGGCCAGCACGGCTTCGGCCAGCTCGTCACGCGTGCGTGCTTCAAAGAACAGATCTGCGGGCCCTCCAATTTTGAACGTTGTATACGGCGCCATTGGCACGTTATGCCGCACGCGTTCAGTGCCAAGGCGAGTGCAGAGTGCCGCATATGCAGGGCTGGAGCGCCTCATGTAAACTGCGTCACGTAAATGGTGCCTCCTATACTCCCAAAGTACCGCTGGCGTTCACGGGTAGGAAGCGCTTCCTGCTAAGCCAGGCTATCTAACCGTTCAGCCTCTTATTTTTACTACTGGGCGGTAATTGTTTGAACGATGCTTGGCACTGGTCTACATTTATAGCGATTTATTCAGAATCTTCTCTTCACCTAATCTATCTCAGCCATGGAAAAGGTGAGATTTCTTGTCCTTGGGATGCTGTTAGCCCTCATCCCTCTTGGGGCACAGGCGCAGGGCGTTCTTCGAGGACAGGTAACCGATGCAGAAACTGGAGAGCCGTTGCCAGGCGCCAATATTTTGTTGGTTGAGCTGCAGCGAGGAGCCGCTGCGGACATTGATGGCAACTATGAGATTGTGGATATTCCGCTGGGGACCTACACCTTGCGGGTATCCTTTGTAGGCTATCGGACGCTGGAGCGGTCGGTGGAAGTGCAGGCCGGGGTGCAAGAGTTGAATCTGGAACTGCAGCCTGATTATACCGGCCTGGAGGAGATCGTGGTGACCGGTATTGCTTCGCGCACGTCCAAGGCGCGGGCTGAAGTGGCCGTCTCCCGCATTAACACCGAGGAATTGTTGCAGCAAAATGCCTATCAGGACATCACCGCCATGGTGAATGGAAAAATCGCGGGCGTGACGGCCAAGCAGGCGACAGGCAATGTAGGCGGTGGATTGCGATTCATTGTACGGGCCGATGCGGCGCTGAACGGTAATGGCCAGCCGGTGATCTATGTGGATGGGGTGCGGATCGACAATGCTGAGATCGCCGGCTTTTTCACGGGTGGGCAGGAGTTTTCGATGCTGGCCAATCTCAATCCGGAGGATATTGAAAGTATTGAGGTGCTCAAAGGGCCTGCCGGCGCTGCTCTGTACGGCACCAGTGGAGCCAATGGCGTGATCCTTATCCGAACCAAGCGGGGACGGACGGGAGATTTCCGGGTGCAGTACAAGCGCGTAATTGGGGCTAACCAGCAGCTCAAGAAGTATACCCTTGACACCTCACCCACCCCGGATGTGGCGAATGGCTTTTTCCGAGATGGCGTCATCAGCCAGCACACCATTTCAATCAGCGGAGGAACGGCCAATGTACGCTACTATACCTCCTATGATCGACGCAAGGAGGAGGGCCACATCCTGAACAATGCAATGGACCGTCAGACCTTCCAGGCCAACTTTGATGCCTTTCCCAATGATAAGATTACGATCCGTGCGAGTGCAGGCTATACCTATAATGAAATGGACCTGCCCCAGAACGATAACAACATTCTGGGCTTTCTGGGGAACACGTTGCTGGCTACCCGGCCTTTCATCTTTGAGGACAGTACAGATCTGGTGGATGTGACAGACCGCTCTCGGATTACCGAATTCCTGGGATCGGTCGAGATAACCTATACCCCCATGGACAACATGGAAGTGCGGGCCGCAATCGGATACCAGGGCTCGGACTTCCGGGAAGATCGGACTTTGCCGCGGGGCATTGATGTCACGACCAATGGACGCCGCTCGATTTTCACTCGGCGCAACCAGCAGTACACGTACGATTTCAACGCGCGTTATACCTATAACATCCTGCCCAATCTGGAAGCGACCACCATTGCTGGTGGGCAGGCGTTCAACCGGATCCTGCGCACCTTCTTTATGCAGAAAGAGAATTTTATCAGCGAGCTTATTTCTAACATTGGCGCAGGATCGGAATTTATCAACGGGGATGAAGGCTTTGCCCACAGCCGAGAAGCCGGAATCTATGTGCAGCAGGAATTCGCCTATGCCAATCGGCTGTTTGTCTCGCTGGGACTGCGGCGGGACTACGCCAGTGCGGTTGGTCGGAAAGCGCCCAGCATTTTCTATCCAAAGGCCAGCATGGCCCTCCGGCTGGATCAGTTTGACTTCACGCCGGATTTCTTCACGCTGCTGAAGCCCCGCATAGCTTATGGCGAGACCGGCGTGTTGCCCGGTCCCTTAGATGGCTTTGCGCTGTTGTTCGGGGCGGAGCCTTCCGGCTATGGTGCAGGCGCGACGCCTGATCAGATCGGCAATCCGGAAATTGAGCCCGAGCGCGTGCGGGAGCTGGAGGTGGGCTTCGATGCTGAGCTGTATAACCGTATCGGTATCGAGTTCACCTATTATCGGCAGTGGGCCACCAACTCGATCATCGACTTTCGGAATCCGCCGTCCACCGGCTTGATTGCTTCGGCGGTGCCCTTTAACGTCGGTGAATCGCAGGGCTGGGGAATTGAATCGGCTCTGACGGCCAACGTCTGGCGTACGCGAAACTATAGCCTGGACTTTACCTTCATCTGGAACTGGAGTCGGAATGAGGTAAAGGATCTGGGAGGCGCGCAGCCGATCTTTGATCCCTTTGACGTCAATGTCATCAAAGAGGGACTGCCTCGTTCAGCCTTCTACACGTTCCGCTCCAAGGCTGTCTTTGATCCGAACACCGGCGAATATCTGGGTTCGGAGGTGATCAAGGATGAAAATGGCGAGGCCAAGCGCTTCTATCTGGGCACGCCCTATCCGGAGCACAGTGGGTCGTTCTCGGTCAACTTCCGCTTCCTCCGGAACTTTACTTTCTATGCGCTGGCCGACTGGCAGCTGGGGTTGAACGTGTTCAACCTGACCAAGCTGTTCCAGGTGCGCTTTGGCGGCAACAAAGAGCGGAACATTCTGGCAGCCAAGCTGGGGCTGTTGGATCCAGATACCTTCGAGTACACCAAGGGCATTACCCCGCTGGAGCCAGGCACGCCCGAGTATCGTGAGGCTGCTGAGCGTCATGCAGCCCTGGACGGCAACTACGATGGTAACTTTATAGAAGATGGGGACTTCCTGCGGATTCGGGAACTCAGCCTCCGCTACGACTTCACGGACCTGCTCCGGCGTTCTGCAATGGGGCGCCATATCCGCGGCCTGAGCGTGGCCATCTCGGCCCAGAATGTTGCGCTGTTCACAAAGTATAGCGGTATGGATCCCGAGCTGAACTTTGCCGGTGGTCGTGGGCTGATCCGTGGGCAGGACTTCCTGACGCTGCCGATTCCACGGGTTATCTACGCCACAATTATGGTAACGCTGTGACCAACGGGGGTGGGAAGCTTTCCCACCCCCTCCTGCACCCAATCAGTTTGTGCAACCAACCATGTGGAATTACGCCATGAAACGTTATCTCACGCTGGTAAGTGGCAGCCTGCTGTTACTGGTCGGGTTGCTGGCCGGCTGCGACACCTTTGTCGAAGATGTGGATCCGCCGATTGACACCATTCCAGACGAACGATTGAATGACCCGGATCAGATCCCTTTCCTGGTTCTGGGAGTGCATGCGCGTTTTGCGGATACCTATGGAGGGCTGGCCTTGCTGGGAGGTGGACTCTCTGACGAGCTCTTTTTTGACCAGAATGTGCCCGGAGCCACGTTCCCCTCTTATCGGGAAATCGATCAGGGGGATATTTTGTTGGACAATAACTCAGTCGATGGCGTCTATAACGACGTCGGAGAGCTGCGTTTCCTGGCCGACAACCTGGTCGAGCGCATCGATAATATGGGAGATGTGCCGGCCGATCTGGCAACATTGGGGCGCTTCGTTGGATACTTCTATGGAGGGGTGGCCCGGTACTTTTACGCCACCTACTTTGGCCTGAACCCGGATGAGGGCGGAGGAGTTATCGACGCGGGCCCCTTTATTCCATCGAATCAGATGTATGACCTGGCGCTGGAAAAACTAAACGCCGCCCTGCAAAACCTGCCGCAGCAACTCCAGATCGGAGACGTAACCTTCACGCAGGCACAATTGCGGCGGGTAGTGAACTCTGTGATTGCACGGGTTCATCTGTACAAAGGAGATTATGCGGCGGCCACCCAGGCAGCCCTGAATGGCATGCAGCCAGGCGATCCGCCGTTCCTGGCACTTTTCAGCGTGGAAGCCCCGAATGACTTCTACTTCGGTGGGGGACCAGGACGCACGCAGTTTGTGCCGGATTGGCGCTTTGCCCAGTACGTCGAGGATGATCCTTCTGAAGTAGCGCGGGTTCCGCTATGGACCAAGGTAGGAAATGATGGGGTAACCATCTACTACATTCAGGGCAAATACATGAGTCAGGATTCTCCCATTCCCTTTATGACCTGGCAGGAAAATCACCTGATGCTGGCCGAACTGGGAGCGATCCGGGGGCAGGACCTCGGGGGGCTGGATCCACTGACGCTCATTAACGAGGTGCGGCAGAGTCATGGGGTTACGCTACTGCCTTCCGGTACGACCGTGGACGAAGACCTGATCCTGGAGGAGCGAGATAAAGAGCTGTTTGTACAGGGAGCGCGGCTGCCAGACCAGCGCCGCTTCAACCGGTGGCACCTGCCACCAGGTCGATGGATGTATCTGCCCATTACGCAGAACGAACGGAACGCCAACCCGAATCTGTAATTCTGGGCTGGACGAGCGAAAAGCGTGGGCCGCCCGGACTTTAGACGGGCGGCCCGCTTTTTTTCAGAACTCTTGAGATGGTTGCGCGTGCAAAGTAAGGGCGCGCTATCTGTCGAAAAAACTGATATGTGGGGGCTTCTCCTCGGGCTCTGGCTACGTAGCGTTGTTCCAGCCGTTGATTCGCTGGAGCAGTGGGTTCAGCAAGGCGTTGCGCTTCTTCCGGAGCATCCTGCTCAAGCGGCCACCGCCTTCGTTCAGGTTGTGCAGGTGGACTCAACCTACATTTCCCCCCGACATGGGGCCGTGCTCTTCTGGTTAGGGCAAAGCCTGTGGTTGCTGGACCGGCAGGAAGAAGCGCTGACGTTGTGGGAACGTGGGCTGGCCCTGTTGCAACAGCGTGGGTGGGTAGATGTAAGAATGGCAGATGCCTATGTGCGGCGGGTTTTCATGGTGCAAGATCGATCGCGTTATGCCCGCGGCGCGCAGGTCTATCAGCAACTGCTGGCACTTCTGGACGACCAGGCATTAGATGCGGAGGCGCTGCAACTGCTCCAACCGCATCTTGAAGCACTTTCCTGGATCTTGCCGCCTGCCGTTGCAGCCCGCGCTGATTTAGCCGGACTTATCCAACAAAAACGAGTTACGCGGCCGGGTATTGGACAGTTGTTGTTAGCCTGGTGGCGCAGCCAGGATCCGCTTCCCGTAACACGCCGCAATGAACGGCTGGAAGAACATCTGGAACGCGTGGGCTATGCGCTGACCCACTTTGTGGATCCGGACGAAGGATTCGACGATCGCGCACGCATTTATGTACGCCTGGGCCCCCCCTGGCGTCGGGTGCGGCTTTCCGTGAGCAATCCCTGGCTTCGCCGCAAAGTGTTCGCGCGCATGCCTACGCTTATGGAAATCCAGCTCCCTCGCGGCGAATTCTGGGTCTATCGCCACATCGATGGAGATGCTCAATACGTCTTTGTAAGTCGAGATAACAAACCATACCGGCTCGGTACTTCATTTGATCTGCTGCCTTCGACGTTACTCAACGGTATTGGAGCAACAACGCGAGGGCAGGAGAAGGCCCGGGCGACCATCCGTATTCTGGCGGAACTGTACGGACAGCTGGCAACCAATCATCCGCTTTTCGGACTGCGCTATCAGGATCTGGCCACGTACGCCCTCTGGTTAGATGAACTGGAACTGGCCGAAGAAACCGCCAACTGGGTCCGGCTGCGTTCTCAGGTAACCGATCTACCCGACGAGTTGGATCCCGAAACGCAGCGCCGGCTCAATATGGCTGAGATGATGGGCGTTCCGGTTATGGGCGGGATGCGTTATCCGGGCCTGGGGCTTGCGGATCAGCCTCCGCACCTTTTTGCGCTCCGCATGATTCAGGAGGGCAAAATCGAAGAGGATGAGGCTATCCTACGGCGGGAAGAGCACGTACCCCGCGTATATAGCAATCTTTTTGAAGAAGTTGAACCCCTCCCGGTTGCGGTTCGGCTGGCGCGCTTTTTAGATGCAGATGGTACGACCCGGACGCGCCTCTACTGGTCAGCTTCCAATAAGGCGTTCCAACCCGGCAAGCTAGCCCAAAAGCGGCTCCGAGAAGCAGGTATGATCAGCGCCGATTTTCTGGTCACCGCGACCCTGGCTCAGCGCGACAGGGCCTATCGAACACGTACGCTGCATATGCGTCGGCAGCAGGTGTGGCGGGCAGACCTGAGAAGCGAGGGCGTAGCGGATCCTGTGCTGCTTGAAGCTCAAGGGGATACGGGGCTTTATCACCTGGTGCTGCAAATTTCGCAGTTTGCGCTGGATCGTACGACGCGCCCCCCTCGTCCTGGACCGCTCCTGAAAATTACGTCGATTCGCTTTGATTCACTCCAGGCGCTTAACGCAGATCCGGCGGTATTGGAGATGAGCGATCTATTACCCCTATGGTACGATCCAGCAGCAGGCGATACGCTGCCGGGCCGGCCTTATCCATTCGCCCGGTTGACGCTGGACGTTCCGCTGGCGCTTTACTTTGAAGTTTATCATCTGACGTTTGGCACTGACGATCGCACGCACTACGAGGTATCTTACGAAGTGCGGCGGCGTGAGAAGGGAGGGCTATTGCAGCGGGAACGAGAAGTGCAGACGACGTCGCGTACGGTCTACGAAGGCATGAATCGAACCGTCCGTGAGTATATTGTGCTGGATTTGCAAGACTGGCGCGGTGCGCGTTCAGTGGAGATTGTGGTACGGGTTCGTGATTTGATTTCCGGGCAGGAAGTGGCACGCAGCCTTACTTTTGAAGTCGGTTCTTAAGGATGGGGCGACAGCGAGGCAGTGGCCGCGAGGCGGATACTGCGCAGCGTGATTTTTTTGGGCGGGTGTGGGAGGTGGTAGCCCGCATCCCACCGGGACGGGTCACCACATACGGACATATTGCCGAATACCTGGGTTCGCGTAGCGCTGCCCGAACGGTTGGCTGGGCGCTGAACGCGGC
The DNA here is from genome assembly GCA_030950375.1 of Rhodothermus sp. Lineage (GTDB taxonomy): Bacteria > Bacteroidota > Rhodothermia > Rhodothermales > Rhodothermaceae > Rhodothermus. The sequence goes on from JAUZRN010000058.1 coordinate 30,140, forward strand.
AGCCGGATCGGACCTGCCCTGCCACCGGGTAGTCAATCGTCGGGGAGAGCTGACCGGTCGCATGCATTTCGAAGGGCCCTTCGTCATGGAAGAACGCCTGCGTAGCGAAGGCGTCACATTTACCGAAGACGGCCGCGTCGATCTTTCTCGCCATCTGTGGATTCCAGGCCAGGACGAAGACAACTCTGAGCATTCCCCTCGGGGCGGGATGCCTTGAAATGCGTCGGACCAGCGCGTTTGTGAGTCTGTAAAGCAACCGTTCCCGTAGCTCGAACGGTAAAACAGGCAGCCCAGCGAGTTGCAAAAGGACTGCTTCTGGTTGGAGTCCGCTTGCCGTCATGCTGGCGTACAGGTGCAGCCATCCTGTTGTCCAGGTGAGTTGCCGGGAAGGAGTGTAGCGTGGAAGTCATGATGCGGGAATGCGTCGTGCGTTCTGTCGGCCGTTCCTGCCGGGCGTTTTACAACCTGGAGGTTCGGTTGAGCGGCTTCTGGCTTCGGTGTGGGGAGTTCGGACAACGCCTGCAAGTGGCCTCCAGCAGCAACGAAGTGTCGGCAATATTTATGCGACAAAATCAATATCGGGAAAATACGCTTCTTCTCGGCCTGTCTGTTGGCATGAAACGGTCGGAGCCTTTCAGGGTTGAGCAGCTACCGGATGGCCGGCCAGGCGATCGAGGACGTCCCAGAAGCCGGGAAACGAGATGCGGGTGCATTCAGCCCCTTCAATAAGCGTCTCACCTTCGGCCACCAGTCCGGCTACCCCCATGGCCATGGCAATGCGGTGATCGTCAAAGCTACGGACGGTGGTGCCGCGGAGCCGACGGCCGCCTTCGATCGCCAGACCGTCGTCGAATACTTCGACGCACGCGCCCAGAGCTTGCAGGTTTTCGGCCATGGCTGCGATGCGATCGGTTTCCTTGACCCGCAGCTCGGCAGCGTCCCGGATTTCGGTGCGGCCGGTGGCACAGGCAGCAGCCACGGCCAACACAGGGATTTCGTCGATCAGGTTTGGAATGAGGGCCCCGCCCACATGGATGCCGTGCAGCGTGCTGCTGCGCACGATCAGGTCGGCGATAGGTTCGCCGCCGTAGTTTCGCTCGTTCTCGACAATAATCTCGGCGCCCATGGCTCGCAGCACGTCGAGCAGGGCTGCACGAGACGGATTGAGCCCTACACCGGGCAGGCGGATTTCGCTGTCGGGCACGATCGTGCCGGCCACCAAGAAAAAGGCCGCGGCCGAAAAATCGCGGGGGATCGTCCAGGTGCGGGCCGGGATGCGCTGTCCCCCCTGTACAGTCAGGTAACGCTCACCTGCTATTTCCACCACACTCAGGCCCAGCATGCGCTCGGTATGATCCCGGGAAGGGATAGGTTCGATGACGGTCGTTTCTCCTTCGGCGAACAAGCCAGCCAGCAACACGCACGATTTGACCTGTGCTGACGGCACGGGGAGCCGATAGGTAATGCCCCGCAGCTTACGGCCACCTCGAATATGGATAGGCGCATGACCGTCGGTGAGCGTCAACGTGGCACCCATCTGGCGCAGCGGAGCGGCGATGCGCTCCATCGGGCGACGACTGAGCGAAGCATCTCCAACAAGCGTGCTGTCGAAGGGTTGTCCGGCCAGAATTCCAGCCAGCAGGCGCATTGTGGTGCCCGAGTTGCCACAGTCGAGCGGGCGATCCGGAGCCTGCAGGCCTTCCAGCCCACGGCCCTCGACGATCAGAATGCCATGCGCGTCTTCCGTAATGGAAACGCCCAGCTGCCGCAGACACGAAAGCGTGGACTGCGGATCGGCGGCTGACGAATAGTTCACCAGGCGTGAGGTGCCGTCGGCCAGAGCCGCCAGCAGAGCAGCCCGGTGGGCGATGGACTTGTCCGGGGGCAACTCGACAATGCCCAGCAGGCTTCGGGCTTGCGACACGCGCTGGATCATGGACTGTCCAACCAGTTTCAAGGGGTCGGCGATGGTTGTGAAAGGCCGGCCATCAGCCGATCCAACTCCACTTCCACGTTGCGTACAAGGTCCTGTTTCTCTTCCCAGTGCATAAAAGCGTGGCGGAAGCCGTTGAGCACAACGTTTCGGAGCTGTTGCACGTTGAGTCCACAATGGTGATGCACGCGCCAGAGTTCGTCGGTCATAGTAGTGCGGCTAAACAGGCGGTTATCTGTGTTGATGGTTACCGGTACCGATCGGGCCACGTACTGCCGAAGGGGATGCGAGGCATAGTCGGTCACGGCCTTGGTCTGCACGTTGCTGGTCGGACAGACCTCCAGCGGAATCTGGTGGTCAATGACATACTGGAGCAGGTCCGGGTCTTGATAGAGGGTGACCCCGTGGCCCAGGCGGTGTGCCCCACAGTAGAACAGGGCCTGGTGGATCGAGTCAGGTCCCCAGGATTCGCCGGCATGGACGGTCAGATTCAGCAGGTGGTTACGGGCCAGGTAGAAGGCGTGCAGATGGTGTTTGGGGGGATGACCAGCCTCGCCACCTGCCAGGTCGAAGGCGACCACGCCCCGCTTTCGGTAAGCAACGGCCAGTTCGGCTGTGCGGAGCGAGAGGGTTTCGGATTCATGGCGCAGGCCGCAGAGAATCAGACCGGTTCGGATACCGAAGTCACGCTCCGCTGCTCGTAATCCTTCAAGCACCGCATCGTTGACCTGCTCGAGCGTCAGGCCTTCTGCAACGTGGAGTACTGGCGCGTAGCGAACCTCCAGGTAGCGGACGTTCTCGCGAGCGGCATCTTCGACCAGTTCATAGGCAATACGACGTAGTGCTTCGCGGGTCTGCATGACCGGTACCGTGTAGCGAAACCAGGCCAGATAGGCTTCCAGTGAGTTCGAAGTATCCACCTGATGCAGTGCTTCCGCCAGCCCTTCGAGACTGTCGGCCGGTAGCAGCGCACGTTTTCCCTGCTGAGTGGCCAGTTCCAGCAGCGTCTTCAGTCGTAGCGATCCATCCAGGTGGCAGTGCAATTCAGCCTTGGGCCAGGCCAGAATCGCGTTACGGGAGAGCGTAGTCGGGACTTCCATGATGGGCTTTTTACCAAAAAGAAACGGCTACCGTTGCGCAGAGTTTCGGATACGGAACCCCAATTTCAGGCAGTCGTTTCGCAGATATCACGGGCATGCAGCTTTCGCGGGATTTTCCTGCACAGGAGGTCGCGCATCGCTTAATTTTAGGTGGCCGGCTGCATGCGGAAGGGGTAGCATTGTTCATCATTATGCCGTCTGAGGTGAAGCCATGTTTGGGAACATTGGAGCGCCCGAGCTACTGCTGATTTTTCTGGTCGTGTTGCTGGTCTTTGGCGCCAAGCGCATTCCCGAGATCGCCCGGGGATTGGGCCGTGGGATCCGGGAGTTCAAAGAGGCTACGCGAGAGATTTCTCGAGAAATTTCGGTGGAAGTAGACGAAACACCACAGATTCGGGCACCACAGCAGGGAACGCCGACGGCACGGACGACGGCGACGCCAACACAGCAACCGGCGGCCGGTTCGTCGCAGACGTCGGAATCCACCCAGAGCTGATCGGCGAGGTATGGAGTACCTGACCTATGCTGACGCCCGACGGGCGCTGGAGGAGGGCGAGACCAGTTGTGAAGCACTGGTCTCGTCTTTTTTGGAACGTATTGAGGCCGACAACCCGCGCCTGAATGCCTTCATTTCGGTCGATGCCGAAGGAGCGCTGACGCAGGCACGGGCGCTGGATGAACGATTGGCTCGGGGGGAGCCACTGCCACCGCTGGGAGGGCTGGTGCTGGCCGTCAAAGACGTGATCTGCATCAAGGATCAGCGGGTGACGTGCGGCTCGCGCATGTTGGAGAACTTTGTTTCGCTTTATGATGCGACCGTCATCGAACGGTTGCGGGCGGCAGGCGCCATTTTTATCGGGAAGGCGAACTGTGACGAGTTCGCCATGGGTTCGTCGAATGAAACCTCGTACTTCGGTCCGGCCCGTAATCCGATCAATCCGGACTATGTGCCTGGCGGCTCCTCGGGTGGTTCGGCAGTGGCGGTGGCTGCGCGGATGTGCCAGGCCGCTCTCGGCAGTGACACGGGGGGCTCCATTCGTCAACCGGCAGCTTTCTGCGGAATCGTGGGGTTGAAGCCGACCTACGGCCGCGTCAGCCGTTACGGGCTGGTGGCCTATGCGTCGTCGTTCGACACAATCGGCCCGATGACGCATACGGTCGAGGATGCCGCCCGTATCCTGCAGGTGATCGCAGGCGTGGACCGCTGGGACTCGACAAGTGCGCCGGTCGACGTTCCGAATTATCTGGAGGCACTCACGCGGCCGATTAAAGGGCTTCGCATCGGATGGCCGCGCGAATACTTCGCTGAAGGACTGGACCCGGAAATCCGACAGATCCTCGAACAGCGGGCGGCTCAGCTTGAAGCAGCAGGAGCGGTGGTGCAGGAGGTGTCGCTGCCCCACATGGAATATGGCATCGCCACGTACTACATTCTGGCCACAGCCGAAGCTTCCAGCAACCTGGCCCGGTACGACGGCATCCGATACGGCTATCGGGCCGATGTGCAGCAGATCCGGCGTGAGCTGGCCACCAACGACAGCGACGAGTCTGTTATCTATCAGCTCTACGTGCGTTCGCGGAGCGAAGGCTTTGGTACCGAGGTCAAGCGTCGGATCATGCTGGGTACCTATGTGCTTTCGGCTGGCTACTATGAAGCCTACTACGCCAAGGCGCAACGCGTGCGGCGATTGATTCGCCAGGACTTCGATCGGGCCTTTGAACAGGTCGACGTGCTGCTTACCCCGGCTACGCCAACGCCGCCCTTCCGGCTGGGAAGCAAGCTGGCCGATCCACTCGAGATGTACCTGAACGATATCTACACGGTAACAGCCAACCTGGCCGGTATTCCGGGGCTGGTCGTGCCGGTGGGAACGCATTCCAGTGGATTCCCGGTGGGGGCGCAGCTCCTGGGCCGCCACTTCGACGAGGCAACACTCCTGCAGGTGGGACAGGCTCTGATGGCAATGAGCGGTACCGTGGCCAGAACGTAACCATTTTACGTCATTCCTGAAACGAATCGTCTGTCACCAGCCAGCAAAAAGACCCATGAGTATTCTGGTCGATCGCCATACGCGCCTGGTGGTGCAAGGCATTACCGGTAAGGAAGGGACCTTTCACACGCAGCAGATGATCGAATACGGGACGAACGTGGTGGCCGGCGTCACCCCGGGCAAAGGGGGACAGAAGCACCTGGATCGTCCTGTCTTCAACACGGTGGCTGAGGCGGTCGAAAAAGAAGGGGCCAACACGTCGATTATTTTCGTACCGCCGGCCTTCGCGGCCGATGCCATCCTGGAAGCGGCTGATGCCGGTATTGAAGTGATCGTCTGCATTACCGAAGGTATCCCGGCCCGCGATATGGTGCCCGTTTATCATTATGTGAGACAGAAGGGGGTCAAACTGATCGGTCCAAACTGTCCCGGCGTCATTACCCCCGGACAGGCCAAAGTGGGTATCATGCCGGGTATGATTTTCAAAGAGGGCCCAATTGGCGTGGTGTCGCGCTCGGGCACACTCACCTACGAAGCGGTCGATCAGCTCACGCGCCTCGGACTGGGACAGAGTACCGCCGTGGGCATTGGGGGCGACCCTATAATTGGCCTGCGGTTCACAGACGTGCTTCAACTGTTCCAGAACGATCCAGAAACGGAGGCGGTGGTGCTTATCGGTGAGATTGGCGGGACAGCCGAAGAGGAAGCGGCGGCCTTCATCAAGGAGCACATGACGAAGCCGGTCTTTGCCTTCATCGCCGGAGCCACGGCACCACCGGGACGCCGCATGGGGCATGCAGGGGCGATCATTGCCGGAGGCAAGGGAACGGCTGAGGAGAAATTCAGAGCGCTGGAAGCGGCGGGTGCCGTGGTGGTGCGTAACCCTGCACTGATCGGAGAGACAGTGCGTGAGCATCTGGGGGCGTTGGCCTGAAGCCCGATGAAAAAGCCAGCGGCGCGTTTTGTCCGAAGCGTGACGCAGTGGGAAGATCTTCCTGACGATGGATTGCCCGAGGTAGCGTTTGCTGGCCGCTCTAACGTTGGCAAAAGCTCGCTGCTGAATGCACTGCTTCGGGCACCCGGACTGGCCCGCACGAGCAGTACACCTGGAAAGACGCGCCAGCTCAACTTCTACCGGGTGAACGAGCAGCTCTATTTTGTGGACCTGCCTGGCTATGGCTTTGCGCGTACGTCACAGACGGAACGCCGTCTGTGGGGACGGCTCATTACCCGTTACCTGCAGGAGCGTCCTACGCTGGCGCTTGTGGTGCATCTAATCGATAGCCGGCACCCGCCCACGCCGCTTGACGAAGCCATGATGGACCTGATGCGTGGCCAGCACGTCCCCTATCTGATTGCACTCACGAAGACCGATAAAGTATCGGGTAATCGGCGTACCCAGGCCGTGCAGGAAGTTGTGCGCGTGTTGCAGGAGCGCGCTATGGAAGTACCAATAATCCCGACCTCCGCACAGACGGGCCTGGGACTCCGCGATCTCTGGCGCTGGATCGAGCAGGTGACGGTAGGAAAACATAGGAGATAGGGGAATCTTGCAACGTCGAGAGGCCACAGGCGTAGTCTGCCCGGGCACGCAATCCGGGGCGTCTCGAAGCTGGGCAGTGGGCCCCTGTCGCGAAGTCGTGGAGGTACGTCATTCTATACAGGGGATCTTCGTGTGAACCAATAGCGATGGTGG